>NZ_VKHT01000522.1 GCF_014141535.1 Streptomyces alkaliphilus
CCCCCGCTCATCCCGGTTCCCCGAAGTCCCCCGGGTCCCCTTCGTCGAGCCCGGAGGCCCGGCGCACCAACGGCATCACCCGCAGCGGCACCGGGTTCTCCATCACTATGGCGGTGGAGGAGCGCAGGATGCCCTCGAAGCCGACCACCCGGTCGATCACCCGTTGCAGGTCGGCCGTGGACCGGGCCACCAGCCGGCAGAGCATGTCCCCCTCTCCGGTGATGGTGTGCAACTCCAGCACCTCCGGCACGGCCCGCAGGTGGTCCCGGACCCGGAGCCCCTGACCCTGTCGGATCTCCAGGGTGGCGAAGGCGGTCACCGGGTAACCGATCGCCGCCGGGTCCACGTCCGGTCCCAGGCCGCGGATGACGCCGGCGGCCCGCAGCCGATCCAGGCGTGCCTGGACGGTACCGCGGGCGACCCCGAGCCGGCGCGACGCCTCCAGCACCCCGATCCGGGGCTCGCGGTCGAGCAGTTCCAGCAGCCGACCGTCGAGCCGGTCGATGCTCCACTCCCTCATGGCTCCCCCACGCTGAACTCCGCACTGAACACACTGTCCACAACGCCCGGTGTTCACCGGGCTCCGCCGGCCGGATTGTCCAGCCGGAACGCGAACTCTTGCACACCCTGACGGCCATCGGGACCCTTGGCCCATGACGGACACCACGCGCGAGAACCCGCTGTCGTCGCCGGAGACCCCGGTGGCGACCACCACGAGCCCGGTTCCCACCACCGCCACGGCGACCCCGCAGGCGCCGGGGACGTCCGAGGACCTGTTCCCCGTGCACGGCATGGACGCCATCGTCTTCGCGGTGGGCAACGCCAAACAGGCCGCCCACTACTACTCCACCGCCTTCGGCATGCGCCGGGTCGCCTACTCGGGGCCGGAGAACGGCAACCGCGAGACGGCCTCCTACGTCCTGGAGTCCGGGGGCGCCCGGTTCGTCCTCACCTCGGTCATCAAGCCGACCACCGACCACGGCCGATTCCTGGCCCGGCACGTGGCGGAACACGGGGACGGCGTCATCGACCTCTCCCTGGAGGTCCCGGACGTGCGCGCCGCCTACGAGGGGGCCCTGGCGCGCGGTGCCAAGGGGTTGGTCGAGCCGCACGAGGTGAGCGACGACGACGGCACGGTGGTGCTGGCCTCCATCGCCACCTACGGCGAGACCCGGCACACGCTGGTGGACCGCTCCGGGTACAAGGGCGCCCATCTGCCCGGTTACACGGCGGTCGATCCGATCGTCGAGCCGGCGGAGCGCCGTTTCTTCCAGGCGGTGGACCACTGCGTGGGCAACGTCGAGCTGGGCCGGATGAACGAGTGGGTGGAGTTCTACCGGCGGGTGATGGGCTTCACCAACATGAAGGAGTTCGTGGGCGACGACATCGCCACCGAGTACTCCGCCCTGATGTCGAAGGTGGTCGCCAACGGCACGCGCAAGGTGAAGTTCCCGATCAACGAACCGGCGATCGCGAAGAAGAAGTCGCAGATCGACGAGTACCTGGAGTTCTACGGCGGCCCCGGCGTGCAGCACGTGGCGCTGGCCACCAACGACATCGTCCACACCGTCCGCTCGATGCGGGCGGCGGGCGTGGAGTTCCTGGACGTGCCGGACTCGTACTACGACACCCTCGGCGAGTGGGTGGGTGACACCCGGGTCCCGCTGGACGAGCTGCGCGAGCTGAAGATCCTCGCCGACCGGGACGAGGACGGCTACCTGCTGCAGATCTTCACCAAGCCGGTGCAGGACCGGCCCACGGTTTTCTTCGAGATGATCGAGCGTCATGGCTCGATGGGCTTCGGGAAGGGAAATTTCAAGGCACTCTTCGAGGCCATCGAGCGTGAACAGGCGAAGCGGGGGAATCTGTAGGAGTACCACCCCCTCGAGCCGCCCCCGCGACCTGCACTCGCGGGGGCGGCCGGTTTTCGGGGAGAACCTCCGGGGTTCCCGTGAGGACCCGGACCGGGTCAGTCGGCGCAGGGCTCCACGGCCACCGGGTGGTCCCCGTCGAAGCCGTATCCCCGGAAGGTGTGCCAGCCGCCGGGAACGACGAGCCGGCAGTCGCTCACCTCGCCGAAGGTGTAGCGGACGCGCAGCAGGTGCTCCTCCTCGCACTCGCTGTGGAGGTGGGTGTAGCGCAGACCGGCGTACAGATGGACGCACCCGGGGGCGGTCGTCGGAACCGTCTGCCCGGGCGCGGACGCCGGCGCGGGATCGAGCGCGGCGGCCGGGGCGGCGGCTCCGAAGAGCGCCGCGAACACCGTGACCACCGCGATCGGGAGAGCGGTGGGACGAAGCCGGCCCCGGCCCGCCGGGCGACGGGAAACGCGGAACGCCGTGGTGCGCATGGTGACTCCCTCGATGGGTGCGGTTGGTTCCGTCCGTCTCCCGCCGTCCCGAAGTCGGGGCGGCGGGTGACGGCCGGATCCATCATGGACCTTCCGAAATTTCTTGCAGTCGTTTTGCGCAAGAACTTTCCGGAACGGAACGCGCTTACCCGGTAACGGGGAGGTGTCACGATCCGGGGCCGGCCGCCCAACCGGGGGCGCCCCGGGCAGGCGCATCCCCTTCCCACCTGCGGTGTTCGACACGGGCTCGCCCGGTGGCCCCGTCCGACCGGGGAGCGGAGGGTTACGTCCGAAAATCTCACCGCAGAGCACGCACCGGGCCGCCCGGGCTCGGTCCCCGGCCGGCACCCGGCGGTATTCGGACAGTTGGCCGGCGGGATGACGGCACCGGGCAGCCCGGGTCCGGCGGGCCGGCGGGCCGGCGGGCCGGCGGGCCGGCGGGATCAGCAGGTGGGGACGGGGTCCCCGCTCTCCAGTGCCTCCAGCGCGCGCACGGCGTCGGTCAGGGTGCTCACCGGAATCACCCGCAGCCCGTCGGGCGCGGACCGGTTCGCCTCGGCGCACTCCGCCGAGGGCACCAGGAAGACCTCCGCCCCGTCCCGGTCGGCCGCGCGGGTCTTCAGCGGGACGCCGCCGACCGAACCGACCCGCCCGTCCGGGGCGATGGCACCGGTCCCGGCGATCACCCGACCGCCCGTCAGGTCCCCGCCCTCGCCGTCGCCGTCCAGCAGCTCCACCACGCCGAGCGCGAAGAGCAGGCCCGCGCTGGGACCGCCCACGTCCTCCAGACGCAGCTCGATGTCCAACTCGCCGAGATCCTCGGGGAGGTCGGGCCCGGCCCCGGTGCGGCCCTCCACCAGCGTCAGCGCCGCCGTGACGGCGGCCCGTTGGGAGTCGAGCATCTGGCCGGTGGTGTAGTCGCGGATCTCCTCGGTGTTCCGGCCCGGCGGGTAGACCGCGTCCCGGGGCATCACCGCCCGGTCGTCGGAGAAGTAGCCGGAGACCACCTCGGAGAGGCGGATATCGGCGTCCGGCGGGGTCGCCAGGATCGTGGTCATCCGCAGCTCACCGTCCGGATCCCGGATCTCCGTCCCGGAGATCTCGATGACCGACTCGCCCTCGACATCCCCCAGGACGTCCACCGTCGCGCCGGGGTAGGCCACCACGAACGGCAACGGCAGCAGCGTCACCACCAACAGCAGGGCCACCACGGGCGTCGCGCACAGCGCGAGCACCACCGCACGGCGGGAACGGGACCCGGCGCTGAACCGGGAGGGGGCGGCGGGG
>NZ_VKHT01000523.1 GCF_014141535.1 Streptomyces alkaliphilus
GGTGGCGGTGCACGCCGCGGAGGTGGGGGTGGAGGTCGAGCAGCCGGACCGCACGTTGCGGGCCGCGACGCAGGCCGACATTCGGGGGGTTCCCTCCGCCGAGCGGCAGATTCATTACGCGGTGGACCGGGCCCGGGCCCTGGCGCGGATGCGGCAGCACGGCGCGGCGGTGGTGGAGCTGCGTGCGGCGGCGAAGCGCGCCCCGTGGTACGTGCATGCCGATCCGATGGCGCGGGCGCTGGTGATGGACCTCACCCGTACGGGTGTTCCGTCGCAGGCTGCGGCGCTATCGACGCTGGTCAGGCGCATGGAGCTGACGGCGGCGTAACAACCCCCGGGAATCCCGGGGGTCGCTGCGTGACCGGCCCGTCACGATGTGGCCGTGAGCACACGTGATGTGACGGATTGTGTGCCGGGCGGGGTGCTGGAGCGCCCTCGCCCGGACTGTGAGCCGGCGTTGCAGGAGCCCGTACGCGGGCTGCGACGCTGTGCCTGGTGCCGTGAGCTGGTGCAGCCGGGCCGGAAGGCCGGGCAGGACAGCTCCGGTGAGCCCCTGTACGCCTGCGACAAGCCGTGCTGTGGCCCGGAGGCCGGGGAACCGGCCCCGGTCGAGGCCGGGCGGCGGTTCCGGTTCCGGGAGTACGCCATCGAGCCGGACCGGGAGCCGGACGGAGAGCCGGTGACGTACGCCGCGCAGTGCGCGGTGTGCGAGGAGATCGGCTCGGCCGAGAAGGACGAGGAGACCGGCACGGACTGGATGCTGGCCCATCTGCGGGCGAATCCGGAGCACCTGACGTACCGGGAGATCGTCACCCGCCCCTGCCGTGCGGTGCCGGGGGACTGGCTGTGACGGGCGGGGAGCAGGCGGAGCGGCTGGAGTCCGTGCCCATCACCCGGGAGACGGTGCGGCGCGGGGACGTGCTGATGGTCGGCGGCCGGCAGATGGAGATCCGAAACGTGGTGCGCACCATCACCGGGGCGCGCCTGGATTTCCCGGACGGCGAGCGCATGTGGCTGACGGCCCGCACGGAGCTGACCGGGCTGCGCGGTGCCGTGCCGAGGCCGGGTGGGGGGTTGTGACGGTGGGACGGATACCGGCGGCGCGGTGCGCGCGCACGGAGCTCGCGCCCGGCGGGTGGGTGACCGGCCGCTGCTGGCTCGGCTGCGAACGCGAAGACCTGCCGGTGCAGTGGGTGGGCCCCGTCGAGGTCGGCATCGAGCGGGCCGACCTGTACGGGTGCGCCGATTGCCTGGCGCGGCTGCGGGCCCGGGTGCTCGAGGAAGCCGGGCGCCGATAGAGACCCCGGGCCCGGGCGGGACGTGTTGGCCGGCCGTCCTGCCCGGGTCCGGCCCAAGGACCGTGGCGGCGGCGAGGGGTTGCCGCATCGAGGCGAGGAGAGGAGGTGAGGGTGATGGAGCAGACCACCGAGGGCTACGCCGCGCCGGTCGTGGCGGACGCCGGTGACGTCGTGGCCGTGACGCTCGGGTCGAACAATTTCGATTCGGCTGATGACACTCAGTACGTCAAGACCGAGGACGACTGACGCGCGGTGCGGGCCGGGCCCCGGGAGGGCGAGCGTTTCCCCGGGCCCGGCCCGCCTGTGTGCAGGAACGGGCAACGAGTCGAGCAGGAGCGGGGTGATGGTGTCGTGAGGTGGTGCACGGGGTGGGCCGGTCGTTCGGTGCCGCCGGTCCGGCCGTTGGGCGGATGGGCGGTGCCGGGCTGGGACGCGGTATGGGCGGTGGGCCGGCCCCGGGAGCAGGTGCGGGCCGTTCGCGCGGGGGATACGGCGCTGGCCGTGATCGGGGAATGCGGAGCCGAGGACGCGCGGCTCGCCGCCGGGTTGCGCGATGTGCGGTGCAGCCGGTGGCGGGAGCTGAAGGCCTGGCCGGGGTCCTACCTGGTTCTGGTGGCGCACGGGCCACAGACGCTGGTGATCGGGGACCTGGCCGGGCAGCACCCGGTGTACTGGCGGCAGACCGGCGGCGGGGTGTGGTGGGCGAGCGCGGCCTCCGCGCTCGCCGCCCTGGACGGGGCGCCGGTCGACGCGGTCGCCCTGGCGGCGCACCTGGCGATCGGGCAACCGGACCTCATGCCCGCGCGGTCGCTGTTCCGGGGGGTGCAACGGCTTCCGCCGGGGTGGCTGCTGCGCATCGACACCGGGGCCCCGGTCGTGGAGCGGTTCGAGCCGGTGGAGTACGAACCGGTGCCGATGGCGCAGGCCGGCCCGGTGGTGGCCGGTGCGCTGCGGGCCGCGGTCACCGCGCGGATCGACGGGCGGCGGGCGGTGAGTGCCGATCTGGCCGGGCTGGACTCCACGACCCTGGCCTGCCTGGCCGCCGACCACGGCCCGACGATCGCGACGACATTCACCGATCCGCGACTTCGTGATGACGATCTGGCCCATGCCCGGCGCACGGCGGCCGCCGTGGCGGGGTTGCGGCACCGGGTGGTGTCCGGGGGGCCGGGCACCGTCCACTACAGCGGCCTGGAGGACCTGGAGCATCTGCCGGTCACCGACGCACCGAACCCGTACGCGGTGACGGCGGGCATCAAGCGGGCCGTCCTCGCCGCCGCCGTGGAGGGCGGGTCCGGCAGGGGTGTGCACTTCGCCGGTACGGGCGGGGACACCGTGCTGTCGGCCACGGGCTACCTGCCGGACCTGCTGCGTGAACGACGGTGGGGGACGGCGGTCTCCCACGCGCAGGCCCGGGCCCGTGTCGGCCGCACGTCACTGTGGACGGTGTTGCGCCGGGCGCGTCGGGCCTCCCACGCCACCCCGGGGAGTTCGGTGCGGGCCGCTGTGGCGGAACTGCGGGAACCGGCCGGACCGTGGCTGCCGGGTCAGCGGGTGCCGCTCTCCCGGGTGCCGTTGTTGGCCGGCGCCCGGTGGATGGACCAGCCGGTCCGCGATGAGCTGGCCGAGGCCCTGGGCCTGGCCGTCGAGCAGGCCGCCATGGTGGGGCCGGGGCGACTGTCCGGGTGGACGGAACGTGCGGACCTACTGCACCCGGGGCGGACATGGCCGGTTGGCGGGCCCTCGCGATCGGGTTCGGGGTCGAGGTGGCCGCCCCGTACCTGGACAACGAGGTCCTCCGTGCCTGTCTGGCCGTGCCGCCGGAGGAGCGCGGCGCCCCGGGGGTCTACAAGCCGCTGCTGGCCGCCGCGTTCCCGAACGGCCCCGTCCCGCCCTTTGTGCTCGGTCGGGTGACGAAGGGCGGGTTCAACGGCGTCTCCTACGCCGGGCTGTTCGGGCACGCGGACACCATCGCGGAGTTGCTGGGCCCGGCCTCGCGGCTGGCGTCGCTCGGTCTCCTCATCCCGGGGCCGGTGGAGGCGATGCTGCGGCTGGCCGGGGAGGGGCAGCGCGTCCCACAGGGCTCGCTGCACCCGGCGGTCGCCACGGAGGTGTGGCTACGGCAGCTCGATGTGCGGCCCGTGGCGTGGTGGGAGGAGGTGGCCGATCGTGTGGCGACTGCGTGACCACGCGCACGCGGCCCTGACCGCAGAGGGCGGGGCCATTCTCGATGAGCGCACCGGCCGGTGGACGTACCTGTCGCCGACCGCCGCGACGGCCGTGATGTTCCTGTGCGCGTGCACCGGGAGGGAGG
>NZ_VKHT01000524.1 GCF_014141535.1 Streptomyces alkaliphilus
CCCCCGGAGCGTCCCGAGATGCAGTTCGGCCGTACCTACGAGGAATTCACCGTCGGCGACGTGTACAAGCACTGGCCCGGCAAGACCGTCACCGAGTACGACGACCACCTGTTCTGCCTGCTGACCATGAACCACCACCCGCTGCACCTGGACTCCCACTACGCCGAGGGCTCCACCGACTTCGGACGCAACGTGGTGGTCGGCAACTACGTCTACTCGCTGTTGCTGGGCATGTCCGTCCCGGACGTCTCCGGCAAGGCGATCGCCAACCTGGAGATCGAGTCGCTGCGGCACGTCGCGCCGACCTTCCACGGCGACACGATCTACGGCGAGACGACCGTGCTGGACAAGCGCCCCTCCTCCTCCCGCCCGGACCGGGGCGTGGTGTACGTGGAGACCCGGGGGCACAAGCAGGACGGCACCCTGGTCTGTGTCTTCCGGCGCAGGGTGATGGTGCCCACCGCCGCGTACATCGAGGAGCGCGGCGGGGAGCAGCCCGGCCGCCCGCAGCCGCGCGAGCAGCGGCCGAAGGGAGAGAAGTGAGATGGGACGCCTGGCGCGCACCGAGGGCCTGACCGACATCCAGCGGGAGATCCTGGAGACGGTTCGGGGATTCGTCGACAAGGAGATCCTGCCGGTCGCCGGCGAGTTGGAGCACCGTGACGAGTACCCCGCCGAGATCGTCGAGGGCCTCAAGGAGTTGGGCCTCTTCGGCCTGATGATCCCCGAGGAGTACGGCGGTCTGGGCGAGTCGCTGCTGACCTACGCCCTGTGCGTGGAGGAGATCGCCCGTGGATGGATGAGCGTCTCGGGCATCATCAACACCCACTTCATCGTCGCCCACATGCTCCGTCACCACGGAACCGAGGAGCAGCGGGCCCACTTCCTGCCCCGGATGGCGAGCGGTGAGGTGCGCGGGGCGTTCTCGATGTCGGAGCCGGCGCTGGGCTCGGACGTGGCCGCCATCTCCTCCAAGGGGGTGCGCGACGGGGACGACTTCCTGCTCACCGGGCAGAAGATGTGGCTGACCAACGGTGGCTCCTCCACGCTGGTGGCGGTGTTGTGCCGGACCGACGAGGGGCAGCCGGCGGACGCGCCCCCGCACCGGTCGATGACCACCTTCCTGGTGGAGAAGGAACCCGGCTTCGGCGAGGTGCGGCCCGGGCTGACCATCCCCGGCAAGATCGAGAAGATGGGCTACAAGGGGGTGGACACCACCGAGATGATCATGGACGGCCTGCGGATACCGGCCGACCGGGTGCTCGGCGGGACCACCGGCCGGGGCTTCTACCAGATGATGGACGGTGTCGAGGTGGGCCGGGTGAACGTCGCGGCGCGCGGCTGCGGCGTGGCCCTGCGCGCGTTCGAGTTGGCCATCGCCTACGCCCAGCAGCGGCACACCTTCGGCAAACCGATCGCCGAGCACCAGGCGGTGCAGTTCCGGCTGGCGGAGATGGCCACCAAGGTGGAGGCGGCACACGCCCTGATGGTCGGCGCGGCCCGCACCAAGGACTCCGGACGGCGAAACGACCTGGAGGCGGGCATGGCCAAGTACCTGGCCGCCGAGTACTGCAAGGAGGTCGTGGAGGGCTCCTTCCGGATCCACGGCGGCTACGGCTTCTCCAAGGAGTACGAGATCGAGCGGCTCTACCGGGAGGCGCCGATGCTGCTGATCGGTGAAGGAACCGCCGAGATCCAGAAAATGATCATCGGACGCCGTCTCCTCGAGGAGTACCGGGAACGGAACTGAGCGCGCCCGCGCGAAGGCGTCCCGACACGCCGATTCACCCCTTTTCCGAGACCGTGACCCTTTTCACTCCCGCTCCGCCGGACCCCTTCCGCCGGGGCCTCCCGGGGAGTTGTCCGAGATGGGGGCGGATATCGGACACGGCGGCCCGCGCGACGGTCGGGATCAAGGATCCCGACCGTCGCGCGGGCTTGTCCGCTCACGGTACGAAGCCGATAGCATTCCCCGTAAAGGGACACCGCATTCCCGCGAATGTCCCTCCCGTCGACGAAGGTCTCCCATGCCCCACCGCTCCCTCCCCGAAGCCCGCGGCCGGGTGCGTCTCGCCCGCGGTGCGTCGCCGTGGCTGCTGCCCACCGTCGCCACCGCCGCCGTCAGCCTCGCCAAGGCCCGCCGCTCCGGGCGTTGGGCCACAGTCGCCGTACCCGCCACCGCGCTCGCGGCGGGCATGCTGTGGTTCTTCCGCGACCCCGAGCGGGAGATCGGACAGGGGCGGGTGATCTCCCCCGCCGACGGCGTGGTGCAGTCGATCATGCCGTGGAAGGACGGCCGCACCCGGGTGGCCATCTTCATGAGCCCGCTCAACGTCCACGTGAACCGGGCGCCGGTGGCCGGCACCGTCTCCTCGGTGCAGCACGTGCCCGGTGGCTTCGTGCCCGCCTTCAACAAGGAGAGCGAGGACAACGAGCGGGTCGTCTGGCACTTCGACAGCGAGCTGGGTGACATCGAGATGATCCAGATCGCGGGCGCCGTCGCCCGCCGGATCGTCCCCTACGTCGTGGACGGCACCAAGGTCGAGCAGGGGGAGCGGGTCGGCCTGATCCGCTTCGGTTCCAGGGTCGACGTCTACCTCCCGGAGGGCATCGAGCCGGCCGTGGAGGTCGGCGAGGCCACGATCGCGGGGGTGACTCGCCTTGACCGTGATTGACCGCAACGCACGGGACTCCTGGAGCCCGGACGCCGATGTGGACGACGACGATGACGACATGCCCCTGTCGTTGCGTCTGTCGATAGCCGACGCGCTGACCCTGGCGAACGCCACCTGCGGCTTCCTCGCCGTCTACTTCACCACCACCGGCGTGCTGATCCCCCACCTCACGGGCAGCGGGGACGTCGGCGTGGTGCGCAACAACGCCGCCACCGCGGTGCTGCTCATGCTGCTGGCGAGCGTGTTCGACCTGTTCGACGGCCTGGTGGCGCGCAAGCTGCGCAGCTCGCCGATGGGCGCGGAGTTGGACAACCTCTCCGACCTGATCAGCTTCGGTCTGGCGCCCGCCTACTTCGTCATCGTCTGGGGTCTGGTGGTCGGCTCGGTGCACGAGCCGCTCTCCGCCCTCGCGGCCATCGTGGTCCTGCTGGCCGTCGTGCTGCGGCTGGCCAGGTTCTCCTGCGTCACGGTGCCCAACGGCGTCTTCCAGGGCATGCCGAGCCCCTTCGGGGCCCTGACGGTGGTCTCCATCGTCCTGTTGGAGCTGCCGTTCTTCCCGACCCTGCTGGCGATCGTGGGCGTGGCCTGGCTGATGGTCAGCCGGGTCGAGTACCCCAAGCCGCGCGGGCCGTTGGCGGCCGCCATGCTCGGATGGATCATCGCCGGCATGGCGATGCTGACCGCTTGGGCCTTCGACGCCCCGGGCGGTGAGCTGCTGCTGCAGACCGGTTGCGCCATGCAGGTGGTGCTCGGCGCGGTGATCCCGCTGTTCGCCACCGCGCGCCGGGTCAACACCTTCCGCGACAACCGCCGGGAGGCGCGGGCCGCCGCGCGGGCGAGGATCTGACACGCCGTTCGCGCCGCCGGGAACGACGGAGGCGGCGCGCTCGTCACCACGGCCGGGGCCGGCCGATACGGGATTCTCCCGTATC
>NZ_VKHT01000525.1 GCF_014141535.1 Streptomyces alkaliphilus
GGGCGGGGAGGTTCCGCCGGGGGGTTCCCGCCGGCGACCGGCTCAGGAGGCCCGCTCCAGACGCAGCACGATGTCCAGGACGTTGCGCTGGGTGGGCTGCGGGGGGCCGTACGGGTCGGACTCGTCGGGCCAGCCCACCCAGTTGCGGGTGTTGTACTGGGCACCGATCGGACCGGCGACGGTCGGGATGACCGGGGCCTCCTCGACGATGATCCGCTGCAGCTCGTACAGCGCCTCGGTGCGCACGTCCTCGTCGGGGGACTCGGCGTACTCGCGCAGGGCCCGGTCCACGTCGTCGTTGCGGAAGCGGCCGAAGTTGCCGCCGGGGGACGCCTCTCCGAGCGGGCGGTAGACCGCCGGGTCCATCATGTGCTGGTACATGTCGTACGGGGTGGGACCGGTGTTGGCCCAGTGCAGCGTGGCGTCGAAATCACCGGTGTCCACGGCGTTGCGCCAGGCGTCCACGGTCTGGGTCTCCACCCTGGCGGAGATCCCGATGTCCTTGAGGTTGTCCTCGATGATGGACAGCGCCGTGAGGTAGTCGGACCAGCCGGCGGGGTCGGTCAGGGTCACCGACACCGCTTCGCCGTCCGGACCGCGGAGCGTGTCCCCGTCCAACTCGTACTTTGAGTCGGCGAGTTCGGCTCGGGCCGTCTCGATGTCGGGTTCGACGGTGACGCCCCGGAACTCGGGGGCCAGGAAGGGCTCGCCGGCCGGGAGCGGCAGACCGGTGGGGTTCTCCAGGGCCGGGTACAGGCCGGCGTGGGCCTGCTCGTGGATGGCCTGCCGGTCGATCACCAGGGAGACCGCGCGACGCACCGCCGGGTCGTCGAAGGGGGCGCGCTCGGTGTTGAGCCACAGGCCGTGGACCCCCAGACCGGTGGGGAACCACAGGTGGTGGTGCTCGGGATCGCGGTCCAGGTAGATGCGCTCGTGGTCCGGCATGAAGACGAAGGACCACTCGGTCTCGCCGTTGGCCAGGGCGGTGGTCTGCGCGTTGTTGTCGTTGTACGAGGTGTAGCGCAGTTCCTCGACCTCCGGGAGGCCCTTCCAGTAGGAGTCGCGCCGGGCCAGGGTGATGGTCTGCGGGGTGAAGCTCTTGATGACGTAGGGACCGGTGCCCACCGGTTCACGATTGTCGAAGGTCTCCGGGGAGTCCAGTTCCGACCAGATGTGCTCGGGGACGATCAACGTCTCCAGGATCCGGTTGCGGTTGGTGAACTGGGAGGCCCCGAAGGTCACCGTGACGGTGGCGCCGTCCACCGTGATGTCCTCGAAGGGGATGCTGTAGCCGTTGAAGGCCGGGGTGTCCCGGATGAGTTCGAAGGTGAACGCCACGTCCTCGGGGCCGAACTCCTCGCCGTCGGACCACTCCGGGCCATCGACGACGGTCAGCTCCAGGGTGTGGAAGTTGTCAGACCACTCGTGTGCCGAGGCCAGCCAGGGGGCGGGCTCCTGATCCGGCTGGATGACGTTGGGCATGGCCAGCGGCTCGTAGATCATCGAGCGGTAGCCGAGCGAGGCGCCGGCGGAGGTGTCCAGGAACGGGTTGCTGTTGTTGGCCTGGGGACCGTTGGGCATGCCGATGTTCAGGACACCGGTGCCCGGACCGTTTCCGGAGGCGTTGCCCGCGGTCCGGGCGCCGCCGGAACAGGCGGTCGCCAGGAGGCCGATGGCGAGGAGGGCGGCCGTGACCGCCGTGGCTCTGCGGGTGCGGGGACGAACTCTCATGGGTGATCTCCGGGTGTGCGGGTGTGCGGGTGTGCGGGTGTGCGGGAGGAGTCGGCCGGCCCCGGAGCGGGACCGGGCACGGCGAATCTCGGGGCGTGCGGGATCGACGGCGGGCGCGGCGCGGGCGACCGTCGGCGCGGGTGGGTCGGAGAGTGCGGGTCGGAGAGGGTGACGGGAAACGGCGCGCCGGCGGGTCAGCCGGGGGCCGAGGCCCGGACGACCAGTTCGGTGGGCAGGACCACGGGCTCCGGGTCCAGAGGGGCACCGCCGAGGTGACGCAGGAGCATCCGGGCGGCCGTCTCCCCCATCGCGTGCATGGGTTGCCGAACGGTGGTCAGCGGTGGGTCGACGGAGACCGCGAGCGGGAGGTCGTCGAAGCCGACGACCGCGACGTCCTCGGGAACCCGACGGCCGGCGGCACGCAGCGCCCGCAGCGCTCCCACGGCGGTCTGGTCGTTGAGGGCGAAGACGGAGTCGAAGCGGCGCCCGGCGGCCAGGGCGCGCTCCACGGCCGTCTGCCCCGAGGGGAGGGTGAACTCGCTGTCGACCGTCAGTGCGGGGTCGTGCGGGACGCCGTGCTCGCGCATCACCTCCGAGAAACCGGTGAGCCGGTCCTGGACACAGCCGTAGTGTCGGGGACCGGCGACCACCAGCGGGGTGCGGCGCCCGGTCTCCAACAGGTGGCGGGCGGCCGCCGCACCACCCGCGGTGTTGGTGGTGGCCACGGCCGGGAAATCGGGCCGCTGCCCCTGGTCGTCTATGAGCACCAGGGGCAGGCCCTGCCGATGCAGGGCCTCAATGGCGGGCAGGGTGTCACCGGGAACGATCGCCAACAACCCGTCGAAGGCCCGGGCCGAGACCTGGCCGGTGAACTGGGTCATCGATGCCTCGCCCCGGTTGCAGGTGAACAGCAGCAGCCCGTATCCGGCCGCCTCCACCACGTCCGCGACGCCCTGGATCATCTCGCTGACCCAGGGCCAGGTGAGTGAGGGGACCAGGATGGCGAGGGTGCGGCTGTTCCCCCGGGCCAACCCCACGGCGCGGGAACTGGGGACGTAGCCCAGTTCCGCGATCACCGTGCGGACCCGATCGGCGGTCTCCGAGTCCACCTCGCCCTTGCCGTTGAGCACCCGGGAGACCGTGGTCTTGCTGACCGCGGCGGTGCGGGCCACATCGGCGATCGTCACACGCATGGGAACTCCCGGGACAGGCGAGGGGGATCCGCGTCCCGGTGGGACGCGGTGCGGCACCGGTTCCGGAACCGGTTCCGGCGGTGGGGGTGCGCGCAGTCAACTCCCAGTCGGCCATCTCGTCAAGACACCTCGCGGAAGGTTTTCGGAGAGCGCTCCCCCGGCCGTACCCCGTTCGGGAGTCGAAGGCCCCGGTCACCGAAACCCCGCGCGCTTCCCGCCGGGACCGCCCCGGACCCGCCCGAAACCATTCTTTATCGCACTTCGACAAGGGTTCGAGGGCCAAGAATCCACGGGGCGAGGATGGAACGCGTGATCGGGAGCACGCGCCCCGACCCGTCATCGGAGAGGGAAATGCCGGAAAGACCACCACGGCACCCCCATGAGGGCCCATGGGGGTGAGAGCGCTCTCCGGAGTTTCCGGGTTCCCTCCCCTCCCCCGGCACATCGGATCCATGTTCCGTGATCAGCCGATGGGCATTCTGTTCCGGAACCGCCGCTGAGGTTACGGATTTTCCCTTCCCGGCTTGACTCACGAAGGGGTGGCTCCTATGTTCCACCCTCCGGAGAGCGCTCTCACGCCTCCCTCTCCCGTCCGCCGGCCGCCCCTTCGACCCCCGACTGTGATTCGCTTGCGCGAAGGGATTTCGAGCCGGGTGCCGGGCCCCACCGATCAGGAGAATCA
>NZ_VKHT01000526.1 GCF_014141535.1 Streptomyces alkaliphilus
GAGCGGGAGGGGCCGGTACCGGGCCGCCGGGGTCGCCGGCGGGCGGCACGGGGCCGGACCGCCGGCGGGCGATCGTGGATCGGGCGCCGGCGGTCAGCCGGCTACCCGGGCGGCGAGCGCGTCGCCGATCGCGTCCGTACTGCGGGCGGTGGCGTCGCGTTCCGCCAGGTCGGCGGTGACGGCCTCCTCGATCCGCGCGGCCTCGGCCTCGAGACCGAGGTGGCGCAGGAGGAGCGCGACGGACAGGACGGTGGCCGTGGGATCGGCCTTCCCGGTGCCGGCGATGTCGGGGGCGGAGCCGTGGACCGGCTCGAACATGGAGGGGAACTCACCGGTGGGGTTGATGTTCCCGGAGGCGGCCAGGCCGATGCCACCGGTGATGGCGGCGGCCAGGTCGGTGATGATGTCACCGAAGAGGTTGTCGGTGACGATGACGTCGAATCGACCCGGGTCGGTGACCAGGAAGATCGTCGCGGCGTCCACGTGCAGGTAATCGGTGGCCACGTCGGGGTACTCGCGACCGACGCGCTCCACCGTCCGGGTCCACAGGTGTCCGGCGTGGACCAGGACGTTGTTCTTGTGCACCAGCGTGAGCTTGCGGGCCGGGCGGGCCGAGGCCCGCTCGAAGGCGTCGCGGACCACACGCTCGACCCCGTAGGCGGTGTTCAGGCTCACCTCGGTGGCGACCTCGGCCGGGGTCCCGATCCGCATGGTGCCGCCGTTGCCGACGTAGGGGCCCTCGGTGCCCTCGCGGACCACCACGAAGTCGATCTCCGGGTCGCCCGCCAGGGGGGAGGCGGTGTTGGGGAAGAGCCTGCTCGGCCGGAGGTTGACGTAGTGCTCGAAGGCGAAGCGGAGCTTCAGCAGCAGCCCGCGCTCCAGCACACCGGAGGGCACGGTCGGGTCCCCGACGGCCCCCAGGAGGATCGCGTCGTGACCGCGCAGCCGCTCCAGCTCGGCGTCGGTCAGGGTCTCCCCCGTCTCGTGCCAGCGCTTGGCGCCGAGGTCGTACGAGGTGCTCTCGACCTTGACGTCGGCGGGGAGCACGGCCTCCAGGACCTTGAGTCCCTGGGCCACCACCTCCGGGCCGATGCCGTCGCCGGGGATCACCGCGAGATTGATGCTGCGTGCCATGCGGAAACCCTACTGCGGTCCGGCCGTCGGTACCGGGACGTCCACGATGCGGACCCGGTCGACTCCGATCGGGGCGTCGTCGACCCCGGGACCGGGGAACACTCCCCGGTCCGACGAACGGCCGTCAGTGGTCGGTGGGATGCCCGGGCACGACGGGCTCACCCGCCCCGCCGTTGTCCCGGCGGTCCAGGGCGCGCTGGAGCGCCATGGCGGCGTTCCGGCGGGTGGTGTCGGCGGCGGTGGTGTGACGGGTGCGACGGCGCAGCATCGCGGCGGTGGTTGCGGCCATGGTGTATCGGCTCCCGGTGTGGCCCCGCGAGTGCGGGTACGGAGGAATCCTGATGCGCCAAAGGGGCGGGGGCCATGGGCTGTGGCGGGGGTCGCCCGCGAATGTCGCCCGGCCTCGTCCGCCGACCGCCGGATCCGGCGATGACGTTCGGCTTCCACAAAAGTAACCCCGCCGCTCCGTCGTGTCTCCCCAATTGCTCGAACGTCCTACTATGTGGACAGAGACCCCGATCACACCCGTGTTGACCAGGCCATTCACGCGCCTCCGCCCACCCGGGGGCGTCCGGCGGGCCCCCGGACGGGCGAGGGGGAAGCACGACCGGGCCCCGATGACCGCCGCACCCGGCGGTCATCGGGGCCCGAAACGGTCCGGTCGACTCCCCGGGGGAGGGACGGCCGCGGGTGGGCGGGTCAGCCCATGTGCGGGTACCGGTAGTCGGTCGGCGGCGCCAGCGTCTCCTTGATGGCGCGGGTCAGCGTCCACCGCGTGAGGTTCTGCTTGGCACCCGCCTTGTCGTTGGTGCCCGAGGCCCGGCCACCGCCGAACGGCTGCTGCCCGACCACCGCGCCGGTGGGCTTGTCGTTGATGTAGAAGTTGCCCGCCGCGTAGCGCAGTTCCTCACAGGCCAGGGCCGCGGCGGCCCGATCGCGGGAGATCACACAGCCGGTGAGGCCGTAGGGCGCGATCGACTCCATCTGCTCGATGGCCGCCCGGAAGCCCGGACCGCCGCCCGGACCGTCGGCGGAGTCGTCGTAGACGTGGAGCGCCAACAGCGGGCCGAAGTACTCCTCCCGGAAGAACTCGCTCTCCGGGTCGGTGCACAGCACCACGGTGGGCCGGATGAACCAGCCGACCGAGTCGTCGTACTCCCCGCCGGCGATGACCTCGCAGTTCGGGTCGGCCTTGGCTCGCTCGATGGCGGAGGTGACCTTGGCGAAGGACCGCTCGTCGATGACCGCCGACATGAAGTTCGACAGGTCGGTGACCGGCCCCATGGACAGGTCCTCGACCTCGGCGACGAACTCCTCGCGCAGCCCGCCATCCCACAGCGAGGCCGGCAGATAGGCGCGCGAGAGCGCCGAGCACTTCTGGCCCTGGTACTCGAAGGCGCCGCGGGTCATCGCGGTGCGCAGCACCGCCGGGTCGGCGGAGCGGTGGGCGATCATGAAGTCCTTGCCGCCGGTCTCCCCCACCAGACGCGGGTAGCCGCGGTAGTTCTCCAGGTTCTCGGCGACCGTCTTCCACAGCATGCGGAAGGTCGCGGTGGAGCCGGTGAAGTGGATGCCCGCCAGCTCCGGGTGCGGCAGGGCGACCTTCGAGACCTCCACTCCGTCCCCGGTCAGGAGGTTGATGACCCCCGGCGGCATCCCGGCCTCCTCCAGCAGCTCCATCAGGTGCACGGCCGCGAGGGTCTGGGTGGGCGAGGGCTTCCAGATCACCACGTTGCCCATCAGGGCGGGGGCGGTGGGGAGGTTCCCCGCGATGGCGGAGAAGTTGAACGGCGTGATGGCGTAGACGAAGCCCTCCAGCGGACGGTGGTCCAACCGGTTCCACACGCCGGGCGAGTTGGTCTCCGGCTGCTCGGCGAGGATCTGCCGGGCGTAGTGGACGTTGAACCGCCAGAAGTCCACCAGTTCGCAGGGGGTGTCGATCTCCGCCTGCTGGGCGGTCTTGGACTGGCCCAGCATGGTGGCGGCGGCGATCCGCTCACGCCAGGGGCCCGCCAGCAGCTCGGCGGCGCGCAGGATGATCGCGGCACGGTCGTCGAAGGACATCGCCCGCCAGGCGGGGGCGGCGGCAAGGGCCGCGTCGATCGCCTGCCGGGCGTCCTCGGCCGTCGCGTGCGCGGCGGTGCCCAGAACCGACTTGTGGTCGTGCGGCTGCACCACCTCGAAGCGCCCGCCACCGCCCGTGCGGCGCTCACCGTTGATGGTCATGGGCAGCTCGGGGGACTCCTCGGCGAGCCGCCGCAGCCACTCCTCCAGGCGGGCCCGCTCGGGGCTGCCCGGTGCGTAGTCGTGCACCGGCTCGTTGACCGGCGCGGGTACCCGGGTGACGGCGTCCATGGCCTGGCTCCTTCTTCGGTGCTGGGTTTCCTCGGATGTCCGGGATCTCCGGATCCCGGGGGATCGGGGGTCCGCGGGGCGCCCGGGCCGGCCGGTGGGCCGGCTGCGGGTCGGT
>NZ_VKHT01000527.1 GCF_014141535.1 Streptomyces alkaliphilus
GGGGTCACGGGGGTCATCGGCTGGGCCCACCTCACCGTTGTCGGCCGTTGTCGCGGATCGGGGCGGAGCGGACGGGGGAGCCCGCCCGGAGAAACCCGATGGTCACCGACCGTCGTCGGCCCCCACGGCTCTCCGGCCCTCACCGGAGGCTAGTTCGACTTCGTTACACCGGCGTTACTTCCCCCCGAAAGGGTTTCGCCACCCACCCGTTCGGCGGTCACGGGATGTGATCGAGGTCAAAGGATTGGCCGCGATCGGGGTCGGCAGGGCAGGGTAGGTCACACGGTCGGGAGCGCGCCGCGGAGAGCTGCGGAAGGACGCGCACGAATGAACGCCGGCGGCCGGTGGCGGACAACGCCGTCCGGCCGGACCCGCCGGGAGGGTCGCGACAATCGTGACAGCGAGCACACGGAGGAGCCCCATGAAGATCGGGATCGTCGGAGCCACCGGGCAGGTCGGAACGGTGATGCGGGAGATCCTCGCCGAGCGGAAGTTCCCGATCGACGAGCTGCGCCTGTTCGCCTCCGCCCGCTCGGCGGGCCGGACCGTTCCCTGGCAGGACACGGAGGTCACCGTCGAGGACGCGGCGGAGGCCGACTACAGCGGTCTGGACATCGTGCTCTTCTCCGCCGGCGGCGCCACCTCCCGGGCCCTGGCCGAGCGGGTCGCCGCCGCCGGTGCCGTGGTCATCGACAACTCCTCCGCCTGGCGGCTGGACCCCGGGGTGCCGCTGGTCGTCTCCGAGGTCAACCCGGAGGCCGTGTCCGACCGACCCAAGGGCATCATCGCCAACCCCAACTGCACCACCATGGCCGCCATGCCCGTGCTGCGTCCCCTGCACACCGAGGCGGGGCTGAGCGCGCTTGTGGTCGCCACCTACCAGGCCGTCTCCGGCAGTGGCGTGGCCGGTGTGGCCGAGTTGGACGGCCAGGTCCGGTCCGCCGTCGAACAGGGCGCCGACCGTTTGGCCCGGGACGGCTCCGCCCTGGACCTTCCGGCCCCCGCCACCTACACGCGCCCCATCGCCTTCAACGTGCTGCCGATGGCCGGCTCGATCGTCGACGACGGGCTCGGGGAGACCGATGAGGAGCAGAAGCTCCGCAACGAGAGCCGCAAGATCCTGGGCATCCCGGGACTGCTGGTCTCCGGCACCTGCGTACGGGTGCCGGTCTTCTCGGGCCATTCCCTCCAGGTCAACGCCCGCTTCGAGCGCCCGATCACGCCGGAGCGCGCCCTGGAGCTGCTGGCGGGGGCACCCGGCGTGGAGCTGTCCGACATCCCCACCCCCCTGCAGGCCGCCGGTCGGGACGCCTCCTACGTGGGCCGCGTGCGGCGCGACGAGACCGTCGAGCACGGCCTGTCGCTCTTCCTGTCCAACGACAACCTCCGCAAGGGCGCGGCACTGAACGCGGTGCAGATCGCCGAGTTGGTCGCCGCCGAGCGGGAGTGAGCTCCGGGGCGCCCGCCCCCGCCGTCGCTCCCACCACCACTCGTGCCCCGAGCGCCGCGCTCCTCCCCGGGCCCCCGGATCCGCCGCCCGGCGGGTCCCGGGGGCCCCGCGCGTCCGCTGCCCGTCACCCGGTCGGGTGGAGCCGATCACCCGATGTCCCGTCAATCCCGCGATGGCGCAACTACCCTGAGTGGACGCCATATCGTATGCACCAGAACCGTCACAGAATCCCGTTCGGTCGTCTATTCCCTTGGCGGATTGTCAGCATCATGGACCACCATGGGGGTAAGCGGACCACCGCGGAGCAGAGAGGAGGCGTCCATGGGTTCGGTGCGCAGGGCCAGCGCCTGGCTCGGTCTGGTCGACGACCGCGAGATGCGCTACTACGACGACGAATACGCCGATGGGCCGGAGCCGGAGCCGGAGGACCGCGCCGAGCCGTGGACCACCGACCCGCGTCTGCGGGTGGCGGCGGAGGCCGCCGAGGAGCAGGGTGGGCGGATCGCCACCATCACCCCCCAGGGCTTCCGTGACGCCCGCCGGATCGGGGAACTGTTCCGCGACGGCGTCCCCGTGGTGATCAACCTCACCACCCTGGAGTCCTCCGACGCCAAGCGCGTGGTGGATTTCGCCGCCGGGTTGACCTTCGGCCTGCGCGGAACCATCGAGCGGGTGGCCAACCGGGTCTTCCTGCTCACGCCGACCGACTACCGCGTGATCAGCGGCTCGCGGAACAGCTCGACCGGCTTCTTCAACCAGAGCTGATCATCGGGCGGGCGGCGCGGACCCACAGCGGACCCGCAAAGGCCGCCCGACCCGGTGTCGGCCCGGTTCACCGGCCCCGGGGGCCGCCGCGTCGCGGTCGGCACCGGAGCCGCCCCGACCGGTCGGGCTCACCCTCCGGCCGCTGCGGCCGAACGGTGAGGGCTCCCCGGACGGCCGGCGTCCCGATCGCCGGCCTCATCCCCGGAAGGCGTCCAACCCGGTGAGTGCCTTCCCCACCACCAACTGGTGCATTTCCGAGGTGCCCTCGTAGGTGAGCACGGATTCCAGATTCGTGGCGTGCCTCATCACCGGATACTCCAACGAGATCCCGTTCGCCCCCAGAACCGTGCGGGATGTCCGGCAGATCTCCAACGCCTCGCGCACATTGTTGAGCTTCCCGAAACTGATCTGTTCCGGGGTGAGGGAACCCGCTTCCATCCTCCGCCCCAAATGCAGGGCGAGCAGCAATGCCTTGTGGAGTTCCACCGCCATGTCGGCCAGTTTCGCCTGGGTGAGCTGGAAACCCCCGATGGGGCGGCCGAACTGCTCGCGGGTTCGGGAGTACTCCAGCGCCGTCTCCAGGCAGCTGCGGGCGGCACCGGGCGCCCCCCACACGATTCCGTAGCGGGCGTGCCCCAGGCAGCCCAGTGGTGCGCCCAGCCCGCGCGCCCCCGGCAGGACCGCGTCGGCGGGCAGTCGCACCCCGTCCAGCACCAGCTCGCCGGTGACCGAGGCCCGCAGCGACCACTTGTGGCGGATCTCCGGGGCCGAGAGGCCGGGGGTGTCGGTGGGTACGACGAAGCCGCGGATGCCCTCCTCGGTGCGGGCCCACACCACCGCGACATCCGCGATCGGAGCGTTGGTGATCCACGTCTTGCGACCGGTGAGCACCCAGTCCGACCCCTCCCGTCGGGCCCGGGTGCGCATCGAGCCCGGGTCGGAACCGTGGTCGGGTTCGGTGAGGCCGAAGCATCCGATGGCCTCCCCCGCGGCCATGACGGGCAGCCAGCGCTCGCGCTGCTCGGACGAGCCGTGCCGGTGGATCGCGTACATCGCCAACGAGCCCTGCACCGACACCAGGGACCGGATACCGGAATCGGCGGCCTCGAGTTCGAGACAGGTCAGGCCGTACTGCACGGCTCCCGCGCCGGCGCAGCCGTACCCCTCCAGGGTCATTCCCAGGGCTCCGAGGGAGCCCAGCTCGCGGGCCAGCTCCCGCACCACCGGCAGTTCACCGCGCTCGTACCACTCGGCGACGCCGGGGAGCACGCGGTCCGCCGCCCAGCGGCGGACGGCGGCGCGGATCCCCAGTTCCTCGGGGGTCAGCAGGTCATCGATGCCGAGCGGGTCAGCGGGGTCGAAGCGGGGCGGCCGGGGTGCTGCCGGC
>NZ_VKHT01000528.1 GCF_014141535.1 Streptomyces alkaliphilus
CCCCGGGCCCCGGGGCGGCCTCCGCTCCGACCGACGCGGCCCCCGGCCGCCCGGACCCACGCACCCTGCTGGTCAAGATCTTCGGCCGGGACCGGCCGGGATTGACCGCCGGTCTCCTGCAGACCCTGGCCTCCTACGGTGTCGAGGTGGTGGACCTGGAACAGGTCGTCACCCGGGGTCGGATAACGCTCTGCGCACTGGTGACGTCCCCCGGTGACGCCGAGGGCGAACTGCGGGCCACCGTCCACGGGTGGGCCGAGTCGCAGCGGTTGCAGGCCGAGATCATCTCCGGTGTCGGCGACAACCGGCCGCGCGGCGAGGGACGTTCGCATGTCACGGTGCTGGGCCATCCGCTGACCGCCGAGGCGACGGCCGCCATCGCGGCCCGGGTCACCGGCTGCGGCGCGAACATCGACCGCATCCACCGTCTGGCCAAGTATCCGGTGACCGCGGTGGAGTTCGACGTCTCCGGGGTGGCCACGCAGATCCTGCGCACCGAGTTGGCCACCGAGGCGGCCCGGCGCGGGGAGGTGGACGTGGCGGTGGTCGCCTCCGGACTCCAGCGGCGCGGCCGGCGCCTGGTGGTGATGGACGTGGACTCCACGCTCATCCAGGACGAGGTCATCGAACTGTTCGCGGCGCACGCCGGGTGCGAGGAGCGGGTCGCGGAGGTGACGGAGGCCGCGATGCGCGGCGAACTGGACTTCACCGAGTCCTTGCACGCGCGGGTGGCACTGCTGGCGGGTCTGGAGGAGCGGGTCGTCGAGAAGGTCCGGGCCGAGGTCCGGCTGACCCCGGGGGCCCGCACCCTGGTACGGACCCTCAAGCGGCTGGGCTGTCAGGTGGGCATCGTCTCGGGCGGCTTCACCCAGGTCACGGACTCCCTCCGCGACCATCTGGGGCTGGACTTCGCGGCGGCCAACACCCTGGAGGTGGCGGACGGAAGGTTCACCGGGCGGGTCACCGGGGAGATCGTGGATCGGGCTGGGAAGGCCCGGTTGTTGCGTCGGTTCGCCCGCGAGGCGGGGGTACCGCTGTCGCAAACGGTGGCCATCGGCGACGGCGCCAACGACCTGGACATGCTCAACACGGCGGGACTGGGCGTCGCCTTCAACGCCAAGCCGCTGGTGCGGCGGGCCGCCGATGCCTCGGTGAATGTGCCGTTCCTGGACACCGTGCTGTACCTGATGGGCATCACCCGCGAGGAGGTCGAGGCGGCGGAGGCCGGCGAGTGATCCCGACGCCCGGCCCCGATCAGTCCTTGGGGGTCCAGAAGGACTCCAACCTGGCCACGCCGTGTTCGACGGCCTTCCACTCCCCGGTGAAGCCGAGGACGGCGATGCCCGAGGTGGGGTAGCCGCTCCGGTTCATCCGGGACAGGGCGTCCCCCTCGCCCTCTCCGGCCAGCGCGTCCGCGAGGGCGTGCACGCCGGGGTTGTGTCCCACCACCAGAAGGTCGCGGACCTCGTTCTCCACCCCGTTGAGCACGGCGATCAGCTCACCGAGCGATGCGTCGTAGATCCGCTCCTCGTAGACGGTGCGGGGGCGCTGCGGCAGTTCGGCGGCCGCCAGCTTCCAGGTCTCCCGGGTACGGGTGGCGGTGGAGCACAGGGTGAGGTCGGGGGTGATGCCGGAGCCGGCGAGGCGACGCCCCGCCAGGGGCGCCTCGCGACGGCCCCGGTCCGCGAGCGGTCGGTCGTGATCGGAGACCTGCGGCCAGTCGGCCTTGGCGTGGCGAAGAAGGACGATCCTGCGGGGAACATCGACGCTCATGCGTCCCAGCTTCCCACGAAACCGGCTTCCCTTCCCGGCTCGTCGGGAAGCCGGGTGACCGGTCCGGGGCCCCCGACGGGGCCCGCTCCGGGCGCCGACGAACCCCGACCGGGGCACCGCCGGGGAGCCCGGTCAGGAGCGCAGCAGTGCCACGATCAGGTGTTCCAGCAACAAAGGCAGCGGGCGCGGCGTCTCGGCGGCCGCCGCGGGATCGGAACCGGTGAGCAGGAGCACCAGCAGGCCGGTGAAGGCCGCCGCCGGGGCGAGCACCCCCCACCAGGGGAGGCGTGGCCGCGTCTCCCGCCGTGCGGGGCGCGTGGTCTGGGCCGACATGGGAATCCCCTCCGTTCCGGTCGGTTCCCGGGTCGTTCCGGCCGAGTGCCGGTGCGATGGTGTCCACCCTACGAGGGGCGGTTCCTCGGGCCCATCCGGTGATCCACCCGGGCCCCCCTGAACCGCGCCCCCTAGGGGATGGTGGGGAGAACCCCACCCCGGTCCCGGTATTCGGGTCCCGTGGTGTCTCCCACCGGGTCCGACGGGGTCCGGCGGGCCGGGCCTCACGCCCCGTCCTCGACGAGGCCGGGCCGCCCGGCGCGCACACCGGCGACGATCTGCAGCGCCATCAGCGCGGCCAACAGGAGCAGGGGGGCCTCCCAACCCCCGGTGGCCTCCTGAAGCGCGCCGACGGCCAGGGGGCCGGGCACGGCCAGCAGATAGCCGCCGCTCTGCGCGAAGCCGGAGAGCCGCCCCACCCCGGCGGGGGTGCGCGCCCGCAGGCCGATCATGGCCAGCGCGACGGGAAAGGCGCAGCCGGAGATTCCCAGCAGGACCGCCCAGGCCCAGGCGCCCTGCGCGGGGGCCAGCCAGAGTCCGGCGTAGCCCAGCAGGCCACAGACGCCGAGAACCGCCACCAGGGGTCCCTGGTGGGGAAGCCGGACGGCCAGTCGGGGAAGCACGAAGGCCAACGGAACCCCCATGCCCATGATGACGGCCAGCAGGAGACCGGAGGTGACCGCCGGGACCCCGGCGTCCCGGAAGATCTGCGGCATCCACCCCATGGTCACGTAGGCGGCGGTGGACTGGAGTCCGAAGAAGAGCGTCATCGCGAGGGCGGTGGGTGAACGACGCAGCGGACGGGGATCGGTCGGGGCGGGCTCCGCCCCGGGAAGCACGTCCGGGTGGGGCTTGGGAACACCCCGGCGGAGCGTCACCGCCCAGCACGCGAGGGCGATCACCGCGGGCAGGGCCCAGACGAGCAGTCCGGGCCGCCAGTCGCCGCCCAGCCGTTGGGCGAGGGGGACGGTGACCGCCGCCGCGCCGGCGGTGCCCAGCGCGAGGGCCATCGAGTACAGACCGGTCATGGTGCCCTGCCGGTCGGGGAACCACCCCTTGACCACCACCGGCAGCAGGACGTTGGCCACCGCGATGCCGGCCAGGGCCAGGGCGGTGCAGGCGAGGAAGACGGCGGTGTTCGGCGCCCACGGCCGCAGGGCCAGGCCCAGGGTGATGGCGGCGGTGCCGGCGGCGACGACGGTGATCGGGCCGAGGCGGCGGGCGAGGCGGGGGGCGGTGCCGCCGAAGACGGCGAAGCACAGGGCGGGGACGGATGTCAGGAGACCGGCTACGGTGCCCCCCATCCCCAGGCCGGCACGAACCTCCTCCAGCAACGGGCCGAGGCCGGAGATCGCGGGCCGCAGGTTGAGCGCGGTCAGCACCAGGGCCAGTGCGAGGAGCCACCCCGCGCCCCGGCGGACACGGCGGGGCGTGTCCACGGGTCGGGTTCCGCTCCTTCCCCCGGGGCGGTCGGCCGTTCCCGGGTTCGGGAGGG
>NZ_VKHT01000529.1 GCF_014141535.1 Streptomyces alkaliphilus
AGCCAGGTGCCCCGCCCTCCCCGGCGGGGCGCCGGCGCGTACCGGAGGGCAGGGCGGGACACCGGTTCACCACCGCTGGTCGTCCCGCGGGCGCCGGTCGGCGCGGTCGCGCTGCGCGTTGGCGACGGAGGCGTAGGAGGCGTTCACCCCCACGATGCCGCCCCAGGCCACCAGCAGACCGAGGAAACCCACGTGGGCGGCGGCGATCGCCGACAGCGGGATCGCGAACACCAGCGACAACGCGGCCAGCGCGAAGGCCGGGGTCGGGCCCCGCCAGGCCCGGTCCCCCAGGGGACCGGGGCCGCCGCCCACCATCTGCTGTTCGGCCAGGCGGCGGCGCAGCCGCTTGTCCACCGCGCGGTCCACCGTCTCGTCGATGCGTTCGTCGAGCTTCTCCAGGAAGGACTCGATCAACGCCGCCTCGTAGTTCTCGCCCAGCTCCTTGCGGGTCTGCACGGCGGCGTCCAGGTCCTTCTTCAGCTCCGGATTCCCGTTGGTCATGCCGACCACGCTACGGACGCCCGCCCGGCGGCACACTGGGGCCAACCCCCCTATCGGACCTCCGGTTCCCGTCCCCCGGGCGGGGACCGGGAACCGGCGCCGGCGGGAGCCGCTGCCTAGACTCGGGCCCGTGGACGAGGCGAGCGCGAGACTGCTGAAGTTCTTCCAGGGCCGGAGGCTGACCCCGGTCCAGCGGCGCATCGCGCACTGCCTGGTGCGGTGGGCCGCCGACGCGCCCTACCTCTCCAGCGTGGAGGTGGCGCGGGCGGCCGGCGTCAGCCAGCCCTCGGTCACCCGCTTCGCCGTCGCCCTCGGCTACGACGGCTATCCGGCGCTGCGCCGTGCCCTGCGGGACCCGGACCGGCGCCCCCTCGGGGCCGTCGGGGCCGGTGGGGCCGTCGCGACCGGTGGCGGTGCCGCCGGCCCGGTCGTCGAGCGGGAGGACGCGGCAGCCGGCGCCGAGCGGCCGGCGGGTGACGCCAACCCCCACCAGCAGGCCGTACTCGCCGAGCTGGAGCACCTGCGGCAGTTGGCGGCGCTGCTGGCCGACCCCCGGCCGGTCGAGGAGGCCGCCCGACTGCTGGCCGCCTCCCGACCGCTGCCCGTGGTGGGGCTGCGGGCCGCCGCCGCCCAGGCGGCCGGCTTCGCCTGGTTCGCGGCCAAGGTGCACCCCGACGTGCGTCCGCTGACGGTCGGCGGCAGCGAGCTGATCGACCGGATCGAGGGCGCCGCCGGCGCCGGCGCCGGGGCCCTGCTGTGCTTCGCGCTGCCCCGGTACCCGCGCGAACTGGTGCCGGCCCTGGCCGCCGCCCGCACGGCGGGACTGCGGGTGGTGCTGGTCGCCGACACCGCCTTCCCCACGGTGGCCGAGCCCGGCGACATGGTGCTGCCGGCGGCGGTCGGCACCGCGCTGTCCTTCGACACCGCCTGCGCGCCGATGATGTTGGGCCGGGTGCTGCTGGAGGCGATGTGCGACGTGCTGCCCGACGCGGAGGGCCGGCTGGAGCGGTTCGAGACACGCGCCGCCGAGCGCGGGCTCTTCGTGGAGTGAGCCGGGCCCCGAGGGGGAACGCGGGCGGGACGTGCCCCGGGTCGATCGGCCCCCGGCACGGGCCCGTGACCCTGTTGACGGGTTTCATTCAGTCCGTAGAGTGAGTGAATAGACCAGTGCGAGGGCGCACGGCACGGCGGGCCCGGCCCGTCGTCGGCACGGCGCCGACCCGGGAGGAAGTCCATGGCAGGACCCCGCACCGTCCGCGCGGCCCGAGGCAACCGGCTCACCGCCCGGGGCTGGCCCCAGGAGGCCGCCCTCCGGATGCTGTGCAACAACCTCGACCCCGAGGTCGCCGAGCATCCCGAGCGTCTGGTGGTCTACGGCGGGTCGGGAAGGGCCGCCCGCGACTGGGCCTCCTTCGACGCCATGGTCCGCACCCTCACCGACCTGCGCGCCGACGAGACGATGCTGGTGCAGTCCGGCCGCCCGGTGGGGGTGATGACCACCCACGAGTGGGCGCCCCGGGTCCTCATCGCCAACTCCAACCTGGTGGGGGAGTGGTCCACCCCCGAGGAGTTCCGCCGGCTGGAGGGTCTCGGGCTGACCATGTACGGCCAGATGACCGCCGGCTCCTGGATCTACATCGGCACCCAGGGCATCCTCCAGGGCACCTACGAGACCTTCGCCGCCGTCGCCGCCAAACGCTTCGGCGGCTCGCTGGCCGGCACCCTGACGGTCACCGCCGGACTCGGCGGCATGGGCGGCGCCCAGCCCCTGGCGGTCACCCTCAACGGCGGGGTGGCGCTGTGCGTGGACTGCGACCCGCGCGCGGTGCGACGCCGCCTGGACCACGGCTACCTCGACGTGGCGGCCGACGACCTCGACCACGCGCTGCGCCTGGTCGAGGACGCCAGGACCCGCCGCGCGCCGCTGTCGGTGGGCGTGGTCGGCAACGCCGCCGAGGTGCTGCCCCGCCTGCTCGCCGCCGGCACCCCGGTCGACGTGGTCACCGACCAGACCAGCGCCCACGACCCGCTCGCCTACCTCCCCCTCGGGGTGCCCTTCGAGCAGATGGCGGACCACGCGCGGGAGAAGCCGGAGGAGTTCACCCGGCGGGCCCGCGAGTCCATGGCCGCGCACGTCGACGCCATGGTCGGCTTCCTGGACGCCGGCGCCGAGGTCTTCGACTACGGCAACTCGCTGCGCGCCGAGGCCCGCCTGGGCGGCTGCGACCGCGCCTTCGACTACCCGGGGTTCGTCCCCGCCTACATCCGACCGCTGTTCTGCGAGGGGAAGGGCCCCTTCCGGTGGGCGGCCCTGAGCGGGGACGCGGCCGACATCGCGGCCACCGACCGGGCGGTGCTCGACCTGTTCCCCGACAACGAGCCGCTGGCCCGCTGGATCCGCACCGCCGGCGAGCGGGTGCGCTTCCAGGGGCTGCCCGCCCGGATCTGCTGGCTGGGACAGGGCGAACGGGACCGGGCGGGCGAACGGTTCAACGACATGGTCGCCTCCGGGGAGCTGACCGCCCCGGTCGTCATCGGCCGCGACCACCTGGACTGCGGATCGGTCGCCTCCCCCTACCGGGAGACCGAGGCGATGCGGGACGGCTCCGACGCCATCGCGGACTGGCCGTTGCTCAACGCCATGGTCAACGTCGCCTCCGGAGCCTCCTGGGTCTCGATCCACAACGGCGGCGGGGTGGGCATCGGCCGCTCCCTGCACGCCGGGCAGGTCACCGTCGCCGACGGCACGCCCCTGGCGGGGGAGAAGATCCGTCGGGTGCTCACCAACGACCCCGGCATGGGGGTGATCCGCCACGTGGACGCCGGCTACCCCGAGGCCGAGCGGGTGGCGGCCGAGCGCGGGGTGCGGATCCCGCTGCGGGAGGACGGGGGCCGAGGAGCCGGGACCGGGAACGGGAACGGGGAGACGGACGGAGCCCCCGGCACCGCCCCGGACACCGGCCGAGCGGGGGCCGCCCGGTGGGGGTGATGACCACCCACGAGTGGGCGCCCCGGGTCCTCATCGCCAACTCCAACCTGGTGGGGGAGTGGTCCACCCCCGAGGAGTTCCGCCGGCTGGAGGGTCTCGGGCCTGTCT
>NZ_VKHT01000053.1 GCF_014141535.1 Streptomyces alkaliphilus
CCCCCTTTCCCGGCGTCACGGGTTTTCCCGGTGTCACGGGCGCCGGTCCCCGTGCCGGCGGGGGCGGCCCCCTACGATCGGGACATGGCTGAGCCGCGACAGACCCCGGACCGCACCGACCCGGAGCCGGCGCGCACCGCCGGCGCGCCCGAGCCGGCGGATCCCGCAGAGCGGGCCCGCCGCACCGTCGAGGAGGCGCTGACCGACCTCGCCGGGACCACCGAGGCCCGCTGGGAGAGCCCCGCCCCCGGCCGGTACGTCGTCACCCTCCCCGGCACCCGGAAGCTCTCCACCACCTGTTCCCTGGCGGTCGGCGAGCACTCCCTGTCGGTCAACGCCTTCGTCATCCGTCGCCCCGACGAGAACCACGCCGAGGTCCACCGCTGGCTGCTGGAGCGCAACACCCGGCTGTACGGCGTCGCCTACGCCCTCGACGGCCTCGGCGACGTCTACCTGGCCGGTCGGCTGCCGCTGGCCTCGGTGACCGCCGAGGAGATCGACCGCGTGCTCGGCACGGTGCTGGAGCAGGCCGACGGGGCGTTCAACACGCTTCTGGAGAAGGGATTCGCCGGGGCCATCCGGCGTGAACACGCCTGGCGCACCGCGCGCGGCGAGTCCACCCGCAACCTGGAGGCGTTCGCGCACCTGACCCGGCCACCCGCCGGGACCGCCGGACCGAGCGGCCCCGACGCCGACCCCGGTCCCGGCGGATCGGCCTGACGCCCGGTCAGCGACCGTACGTCCCCACGCCCCGCGCGATGCCCCGCCCGCCGGCCCGGGCATCCGGCGGGGCGACCGGCGGCTCCGGGGGTGTCCGCTCCGCGAGCCCGGTCCGGTCCCGCGAGGGGAGTTAGTTTAGGCTCGGAACATGGCCGACGCACCGTACCGTCTGATCCTGCTCCGCCACGGCGAGAGCGAGTGGAACGCCAAGAACCTGTTCACCGGTTGGGTGGACGTCAACCTCACCGAGAAGGGTGAGCGGGAGGCCGTCCGGGGCGGTGAACTGCTCCGGGAGAACGACCTCCTCCCCGACGTCCTGCACACCTCGCTGCAGCGGCGTGCCATCCGGACCGCCAACCTGGCGCTGGACGTCGCGGACCGCGCGTGGATCACCGTCCACCGCAGTTGGCGCCTGAACGAGCGCCACTACGGCGCACTCCAGGGCAAGGACAAGGCCGCCACCCTCGCCGAGTTCGGTGAGGAGCAGTTCATGACCTGGCGCCGTTCCTACGACACCCCGCCACCGGTCCTGGAGGACGGCGCCGAGTGGTCGCAGAGCGACGACCCCCGCTACGCCCACCTGCCCTCCGACCTGCGTCCGCGCACCGAGTGCCTCAAGGACGTCGTGGTGCGGATGCTGCCGTACTGGTACGACTCGATCGTGCCGGACCTGAGCGCCGGCCGCACCGTGCTGGTCGCCGCCCACGGCAACAGCCTGCGCGCCCTGGTCAAGCACCTGGACAACGTCTCCGACCAGGACATCGTGGGGCTCAACATCCCCACCGGCATCCCGCTGCTCTACGAGTTGGACGCCGACTTCGCGCCGATCACCCCCGGTGGTCGCTACCTCGACCCGAAGGCCGCCGAGGCCGCCATCGAGGCCGTGAAGAACCAGGGCCGCAAGTAACACCCGCGCCCGACACACCCGCGCGTCCGGCCCCCCGCTCTCCCGGCGGGGGACCGGTTCGCCTTCCCGGCCCGGACGATGGTTGTTCCCGTCGGAAGCGGGGCCCGGAGCGGCTCCGGGGCGGTGTCGGCTGCCGAGGGTCCACCGTTCGCCCCCCGGGGCGAGGCGTGGCGCGTACGCGCCGGTCGAAGAGCCGTACCGGCCACGCGAAGGGGCCCGGTGCGCGACGGGTGTCGCGCACCGGGCCCCGGGGTGTGCTCCGGGCCGCCGGTATCGGATCGGCGGCCCGCGCCGGATGCCCGACCTCAGCAGGACCCGCCGCACTGGCAGGAGCCACCGGACTGGCAGCCGCAGCTGCACCCCGATCCGCAACTGCACGCCAGACGTGTCACAACCTGCTCGACCATGGGGTTCCTCCTCCGTGGCGAAACGGCCTCTTCCTCCGGACCGTTCCTCCCCGGGCCTCCGGCACGCCACCCGGGCGCATTCCCGGCGCGCGGAAGCACGGACGAAGGCGTTCACCCAGACTCAGGACTCCGGCGCGGGCTCCGGCTCGAACTCGTCGGCGTGCTCCCCCGTCACCAGGTACACCACCCGGCGCGCGACCGACACCGCGTGATCGGCGAACCGCTCGTAGTACCGACCCAGCAGGGTCACGTCCACGGCCGTCTCGATGCCGTGCTTCCACCGGTCGTCCATCAGGTGACGGAACAGGTTGCGGTGGAGCGAGTCCATCGCGTCGTCGTCGTGCTCCAGCTGCATGGCCAGCTCGACGTCCTTGGTGATGATCACCTCGGCCGCCTTGGCCATCAGCCGCTGAGCCAGCTGCCCCATCTCCAGGATGGTGGCCTGGAGGTCGCGGGGCACCGCCGAGTCGGGGAAGCGCAGGCGCGCCACCTTCGCCACGTGCTGGGCGAGATCGCCGGACCGCTCCAGGTCGGCGCTCATCCGCAGCGAGGTCACCACGATCCGCAGATCGGTGGCGACCGGCTGCTGGCGGGCCAGCAGCGCTATGGCGCTGTTCTCCAGATCGCGGTGCATCTGGTCGACCTTGTCGTCGCCCTCGATCACGCTCTCGGCGAGCTTGAGGTCGGCGTCCAGGATCGCCGTGGTCGCGCGTCCCATCGCGGAGCCGACGAAACGGGCCATCTCCACCAGGTTGTCGCTGATCGCGTCCAGTTCCTCGTGATACGCGTCACGCATGTTGTCGTGCCCTCTCCTGCCGTTCTCCGACCGGTGCCGGTCGTGTTTCCGCCGCTGCCCGTGCGTCGCGCGGTCCTCCGGGGTCCCCCTCCGTCGCCCGGCCCCGGGGCCCGCGGGGGGCCGGGGGGTCGGCGACGGGACGTCGGGATGTTCCCCGAAGTATCCCCCGACCCCGGCCCGGCATCCCGGATCCACGGGGTCGGACCCGTCACGGGGGCCGGAAGACCGGCGTGCGCCGATGGGTGCGCGCCGTTCCATGCCACCGTTCGCGCCCCGGACGACCGGCGCGGCCCCGGAAGGTGAACCGATCGCGTCGGGAAGGTGAACTTCTCCGGGACCCCGGACGAGCATTCGCCCCCGGCTCTGTGACCCGCTTGTCGCCGCCGCATAACCTGAGGTCATGGACGTGAACGCGGCGGTCGCCGCAGTGGCCGCGGTCGCCGGGCTCTGCACCGGTGTCTTCGCCATGCTGGCATTCCGCATCAGCGAACGCGAACGGACGCGCCCCCTGCGCTCCGGTCTCCCCGCGGACCAGGGACTGCCGCCCGGTGTGGACACCGTGCTGTCGGTGCTCCGCTCCTCCGCCGTGGTGCTCGACGAGGGCGACGGCGTGGTCAAGGCCAGTTCCGCCGCCTACGCCCTGGGACTGGTGCGGGGCGGACGGCTCGCCGTCGAGCCCATGCTCGCCATGGCCCGGGAGACCCGCCGGGACGGCGAGATCCGGCAGCAGGAGCTGGACCTGCCCCGGCGCGGCCGGGGCCGCTCGGACGCGCTGGCCGTCTCCGCGCGCTCCGCGCCGCTCGGCTCGCGTCTGGTGTTGTTGCTGGTCGAGGACCTCACCGAGGCCCGGCGGATCGAGGCGGTGCGGCGTGACTTCGTCGCCAACGTCAGCCACGAGCTGAAGACCCCGGCCGGTGCCCTGTCCCTGCTCTCGGAGGCCGTGATGGACGCCTCCGACGACCCGGAGGCCGTCCACCGGTTCGCCGGGCGGATGCAGATCGAGGCCACCCGGCTGACCAGCCTGGTGCAGGAACTGATCGACCTCTCCCGCGTGCAGGACAACGACCCGTTGACCAACGCGGAGACGGTCAGCGTCGACGAACTCGTCGGCGAGGCCATGGACCGCTGCCGGCAGGCCGCGAGCGGCAAGAACATCACCATGGCCTCCGGCGGCGTGACCGGCCTCACCCTGTGGGGCAATCGCGGCCAGCTCGCGGCCGCCCTCGGCAATCTCGTGGAGAACGCCGTCAACTACAGCCCGGCGCACACCCGGGTGGCCATCGCCGCCGCGCGCATCCCGGCGGAGGAGGCGGGCGCCCCGCGCGGCGCCGATCAGATCGAGATCTCGGTGACCGACCAGGGCATCGGCATCTCGGAGACCGACCGGGAGCGCATCTTCGAGCGCTTCTACCGTGTCGACCCGGCCCGTTCGCGGTCCACCGGCGGCACCGGTCTCGGCCTGGCCATCGTCAAGCACGTGGCCGCCTCGCACGGCGGGGAGGTCCAGGTGTGGAGCGCGGAGGGCCAGGGCTCCACCTTCACGCTGCGACTGCCGGAACCCGGCAGCGCGCGTGCGCGCCACCGCGCCGCCCGGCGCGACCGGAACACCACCGGCGGCGCGTTGCACGAACCGGCGGACTTTCCCGACGCCCCCGTGGACGAGGACGGCATGGTGACCGGCGAGGTCACCGTCGACCCGTCGCCGGGGGCGAACGGGAAACGCGGTCCGTCGGCAGTCACCCGCACCAACGATCCCGCCCGGGAGGTCACACCGTGACCCGAGTGCTCGTCGTCGAGGACGAGGAATCGTTCAGCGACGCCCTGTCGTACATGCTCCGCAAGGAGGGCTTCGAGGTCGCCACCGCGGCCACCGGACCCGAGGGCCTGGACGAATTCGAACGCAACGGTGCCGACCTGGTGCTGCTGGACCTCATGCTGCCGGGGCTCCCCGGTACCGAGGTCTGCCGCCAGCTGCGGGGCCGTTCCAACGTGCCGGTCATCATGGTGACCGCGAAGGACAGCGAGATCGACAAGGTCGTCGGTCTGGAGATAGGAGCCGACGACTACGTCACCAAGCCCTTCTCGTCGAGGGAGCTGGTGGCCCGGATCCGCGCGGTGCTGCGCCGCCGCGGTGACGCCGAGGACGAGGCGCCGGCCGCGCTGGAGGCCGGACCGGTGCGGATGGACGTGGACCGGCACGTGGTCACGGTCTCCGGTCGCAAGGTGGACCTGCCGCTCAAGGAGTTCGACCTGCTGGCGATGCTGCTGCGCAACGCCGGTCGGGTGCTCACCCGGATGCAGCTCATCGACCGGGTCTGGGGCGCCGATTACGTGGGCGACACCAAGACGCTGGACGTGCACGTCAAGCGTCTGCGGGCGAAGATCGAGCCGGACCCGGGGGCGCCCCGCTACCTGGTGACGGTGCGCGGATTGGGGTACAAGTTCGAGCCGTGACGGTCATCCGTCGGCCCGGTCCGCCGGTCCGCCGGTCGGCCCGGGCCGACCCCGGGGCGGAGGGTCCACGGGGCCCTCCGGCGCCCGGTACCCGGCGCCGACGGAGTCGTCCCGGTGATACCCGACAGATGTGCGACGGGCCCCGTCGTGTCGGAGCGGGGCCCGCCGTCCCCGGCCGGCCGCGTGGCGGAGCCGGGGCCCGGGGGGATCAGTCCTCGCCGCTCCCGTCGTTCTCGTCGTCCTCCACCTCGCCGGGCAGGCGGTCGGCGGGGGCCTCCTCGTTGTCCTCGCCCTCCTGCAGGCCCTCTTCGATGTCCTCGACACCCTCGATGGCGTCCTCGTCGATCCCGGCCTCGTCCTCGCCCTCGACCTCCTCGAGGGTCGGCGGCGCCCAGTCGAGGTAGTAGTCGAAGAAGTCGACGACCGGCATCACCCGCGCGTACAGGGCCGCCTCACCGCTGGTGCTCAGGTCGAAGACCAGGTGCTGGGCGTTGCCCGCGGCGATGCCCGCGCCCTGCGGGTCCTCGATGATGGCGATGGCGTTGCCCTCGCCGCCCAGGGCGAGCGAGCCGCGGGCGGGGATGACGATCTCGTCCTCGCCCTCGGCGGGGATCAGCTCCATCTCCTCACCGCTGCCGGGCAGGGTGATGGAGAGCAGGGTCTGGTCCTCGGTGCCGTCGTTGAAGATCCGCGCGCTGACCCCGGCGGGGCCGCCCTCCTCCTCGGCGAGCAGGACGTTGACGTTCTGGATCTTGATGTCCTCGACCTGCACACCGGCCTGCATGGGGCCGACCTGGTCCGTCTCGGCGTCGAAGCCGGCGCCGCAAGCGGTCACCGTGGCGATCGAGAGCACGAAGGTCGCGGTCAGGGCACCGCGTCGAAGGCTGCTGCTCACGGCGGCGGCATCTCCTTGGTCGAACTTCGGCGGCGGGCCGCATGCCCGGCCGCACTGCGGATGTCATGGGAAAGGCGGGCCCAGCCTATCGAGCGGCTCCGCGCGGTCCGCAGCCGACCCGGCCGTGGCGTCCGGGGGACGGGCGGGCCGGCCTCCCCGGCCGGATCGCGGCCCGGTCGGGGAGGGATGTCGAGCCCTCCCAACCGGGTTGTGGTCCAACGGATTTCTCCCCCGGGCCGGCCGGTCGGGCGGGCCCGGGGCGTGCGGAACCGACGGTCGGGGAAAGGGGTGGGTGCGCGCGGGACACGCGCCCATCGGGAAGCCCGTGATCGTTTTCGGGAGAACGCCCGTCGCCTTCCCGGGGCGTGCCGCGATCGAAACGTGATCACCCGCTTGCGGGGTCCCGGGAGCGGTTCACCGGGCTCCGCATTCCCAATCCGGGATCGGGTTTCCGGAGGCGATGTCGGCAACTGCCGGGCCCCCGGTAATAGCTTCGGAAGCGCTCGGGGAAGTGTGACGGAAGTCGACTCCCCGGCCTTCGGGAACCCCATCACGGGGATTCTCCCAACCGTGACAAAACGGACATGATTTCGCTGTGGGGCGTCCTCTTCGGCAAGTTCGTCCCGGGATTCCGTCGGTCCCCGACACCCCTCCGACCTGCGAATACCTGCCCTCCGGAGAGGTGCGATGCATGTCACCGGCAGCCTTGTCAAGCCCCGAGATATGGGCTGACCTGCGAAAACGCCATTCATGTGGGAGGAGATCCGTGTTACCCTGGATAGCCACGGAAGGGGTACCTGTCACATGACGTTCAAGGTTGGCGACACCGTGGTGTATCCCCATCACGGGGCCGCGCTGATCGAGGCCATCGAAACTCGCCAGATCAAAGGTGTGGACAAGACCTATTTGGTGCTGAAGGTCGCCCAGGGCGATCTCGAGGTGCGCGTCCCGGCGGAGAATGCCGAGCTGGTCGGGGTGCGCGACGTGGTGGGCCAGGAGGGCCTGGATCGGGTCTTCGAGGTGCTGCGCGCGCCGTATGCCGAGGAGCCCACCAACTGGTCCCGGCGGTACAAGGCGAATCTGGAGAAGCTCGCGTCCGGCGACGTGATCAAGGTGGCGGAGGTCGTCCGCGACCTGTGGCGTCGCGAGCGCGAGCGCGGGCTCTCCGCCGGTGAGAAGCGGATGCTCGCCAAGGCCCGCCAGATCCTGGTGAGCGAGTTGGCTCTCGCCGAGAGCACCAACGAGGACAAGGCGGAGACGCTGCTCGACGAGGTTCTCGCCTCCTGAGCCCGGCCGGCCCGCCGGCATCGGAAGGGGTCGCCGGAAGGCAGTGGACGGGGTACCCGGCTCATCCGGGGGGTGCTCTCGTGGCGAGTGGCGGTCATCCGTCACCCCGCCATCGCGGTGCCCGCTTCCCGGGGGTTTCCCGGTACGCGTCGGTCGTGCTCGGTGCGTTCGATGCCCCACCCGCCTTCCGGCCCCCTTCCCGCTGCTGCGATGCGGGGGGTCGCCCATTGTTCCCGGTCGTCCTCGTTCGCCTTCATCGGGGCACCGTCACGGCATCCACCGACCATCACCCGTCGGCGGGGCCACGGGCGCACCGCTCGGCGGCGCTTCCGGGATCGTTTCCCGGTGCGTCGCCGTCCGCATCCTTACCCATCGAGTACCGCCCTGTCGACGGGAAATCACACCCCGGAACACATCGACGGTGAATCGAACGACACCTGCGACGGAACCGGGGTGCCCCGGGACCGGTCGGGGCCGGGCCCCGGGCGGGGTCAGCGGTTGTTCACCCGGTACCTTTCGGGCACCGCGCCGGGCTCTCCCGCGCCGTGGTGGTCGCCGGGGCGACCCCGCGCACCGCGGGTTTGTCCGCGTGTCCGAAGGAGAACGGCGCGATCGGCGTCACGGAGGGTTCGGAAGGGGGCCGATCGCGCGACCTCCCGGCACACCCGGGCCATACCCACACCACCACCGACGACAAACCCGGCCCGTCGAACCCGGTCCGGAAACATTCCCGGAAGCGATGACACACACACCACTCACCGGGGCCGCCCGGCCCGCTCCCGGCCGCACCGCGGTCGTCATCCCCGCCGCCGGCCGCGGTGTCCGCCTGGGCCCCGGCACCCCCAAGGCACTGCGCCCCCTGGGCGGCGTCCCCATGCTGGTGCACGCGGTCCGGGCGATGGCCCGCTCCACGAGCGTCGGACCGATCGTCGTGGTCGCCCCCGCCGACGACGTGCCCGGCGTGCGCTCGCTGCTCGACGGCCACCCCCTGCCCGACCGGGTGACGCTGCGGGTGGTCCCCGGCGGCGGGACCCGCCAGGAGTCGGTGCGCCTGGGCCTCGCCGCCATCGGGGACCCCGACGTCGACGTGGTCCTGGTGCACGACGCGGCCCGTCCGCTGGTCCCGGTGGACACCGTCGAGACGGTCGTGGCGGCGGTCCGCGCCGGCGCCCCCGCCGTGGTGCCCGCCCTCCCGGTCACCGACACCGTCAAGCAGGTGGCGCCCCCCGCCGCACCGGCCGCCGACGGCGTGGACACCGTCGGGGGAACGGCCCCCGCCGCCGAACCGGTCGTCGCCACCCCCGCGCGCGCCCTGCTGCGCGCCGTGCAGACCCCGCAGGGCTTCGACCGCTCGGTGCTGGTCGCCGCGCACGAGGCCGGATCGGCGGCGACGGACGAGGCGAATGGCGGGGAGGGCGCCACCGACTGCGCCGCTCTGGTGGAGCGCCGCGGCGTCCCGGTGGTCCTGGTGCGCGGTCACGAGGAGGCCTTCAAGGTGACCCGCCCCCTGGACCTGCTGCTCGCCGAGGCCGTTCTCGCCCGCAGGAGCGTGGCCGATGGCTGGTGAGCACCCCCCGTCCCCGACGGGTACGCCGCCGGGGGCCGACGCCCCCGCCGTTCCCGCCGTTCCCGTTCCACTGATCGGGATCGGCACCGACGTGCACGCCTTCGAGGCCGGCCGGCCGTTGTGGTGCGCCGGTCTGCTGTGGCCCGACGCGGAGTTCGGCCTCGCCGGTCACTCCGACGGCGACGTGGCCGCCCACGCCGCCTGCGACGCGCTGTTCTCCGCCGCCGGCCTCGGCGATCTGGGCGCGCATTTCGGGACCTCCCGTCCGGAGTGGGCCGGTGCCTCCGGGACCCGTCTGCTGGGCGAGGCGGCCCGCATCGTGCGGGCGGAGGGCTTCACCATCGGCAACATCGCCGTCCAGGTCATCGGTGTCCGGCCGAAGATCGGAACCCGGCGGGCCGAGGCGCAACGGGTGCTCGGCGAGGCCGCCGGTGCCCGGGTCACCGTCTCCGGCACCACCACCGACGGCCTGGGCTTCACCGGGCGCGGCGACGGACTGGCCGCCGTGGCCACCGCGCTGCTGTTGCCGCCCGCCGGCCGCTGACCCGGCGGGCCGTCAACCACCCGACCCGTCAACCCCTCGTCCCGCCGGTGCCCGCGGAACGAGGGGCCGGCGCATCCCGGCCGGTCCGCCGCCGGGATGCGCCGGCGCCGCCCCCGGCCCACTACCCTGGTGCCGTGACTCTTCGCCTGTACGACACCGGAACCCGGCGGATCCGCGACTTCAGCCCGCTCGTCCCGGGTCACGTCTCGATCTACCTGTGCGGTGCCACCGTGCAGGCCGCCCCGCACATCGGCCACATCCGCTCCGGCCTCAACTTCGACCTGCTGCGCCGCTGGCTGCTGCACCGCGGGTACGAGGTCACCTTCGTGCGGAACGTGACCGACATCGACGACAAGATCATCACCAAGGAGGCCGAGGAGGGCCGTCCCTGGTGGGCCATCGGCTACGCCAACGAACGGGCCTTCGACGACGCCTACACGGCGCTCGGCTGCCTGCCGCCGACGTACGAGCCGCGCGCCACCGGCCACGTGCCGGAGATGATCGACATGATGCGGGTGCTCATCGAGCGCGGCCACGCCTACGCCGCCGACGGCAACGTCTACTTCGCGGTCCGCTCCCACCCCGAGTACCTCGCGCTCTCCAACCAGGACCTCGACAGCCTGCTGCAACCGTCCGGTGAGGGCGAGACCGGCAAGCGCGACCCCCGGGACTTCGCGCTGTGGAAGGCCGCCAAGCCCGGCGAGCCCGCCTGGGACACCCCCTGGGGCCGCGGCCGTCCCGGCTGGCACCTGGAGTGCTCGGCGATGGCCCACAAGTACCTCGGCCCCGCCTTCGACATCCACGGCGGCGGCGTCGACCTGGTCTTCCCGCACCACGAGAACGAGATCGCCCAGTCCCGGGCGTACGGTGACGACTTCGCCGCCTTCTGGCTGCACAACGCCTGGGTGACGATGAGCGGCGAGAAGATGAGCAAGTCGCTGGGCAACTCGGTGCTGGTCTCCGAGATGGTCCGCCGGCACCGACCGATCGTGCTGCGCTACTACCTCGGCACACCGCACTACCGCTCGACCATCGAGTACTCCGAGGCCTCGCTGGCCGAGGCCGAGACCGCCTTCGGCCGGATCGAGAACTTCCTGCACCGGGCGGTCGACCAGGCCGGGACGGTCGAGCCCGCCGGGTCCGACGCCCTGCCCGGCGACTTCGTCGCCGCGCTCGACGACGACCTCGGCGTGCCGCAGGCGGTGGCCGTGATCCACACCGTCGTTCGGCGCGGGAACACCGCCCTGGACGAGGGGGACAAGGAGTCGGTGGTCTCGCTCGCCGCGCAGACCCGCGCGATGCTCGGCGTGCTGGGGATGGATCCCCTGGACCCGATGTGGAGCGCGGCGGCGGGCGGGGACGCGAGCCGCGAGGAGAAGCTGACCGGCGTCGTGGACCACCTGGTGGGCCTGCTGCTGGAACGTCGCCAGGCGGCCCGGGAGAATCGGGACTGGGCCGAGGCCGACGCCATCCGTGACCGGCTGCGCGAGGCGGGTGTGGCCATCGAGGACACTCCCGCCGGAGCCCGCTGGGAACTGGCCTGACGGGCCGGGCCGTCCCGTCCACGGGGCCCGGTCCGACCGGTGCCGGTGGCCACCGCGTGCCTCCTCGTCGCCGGCCCGCCGTGTTCCCCGGCGTCCCACCGGGTCCCCGGCGGCCCATCGAGTCATCCCGTTCCCGGCCGTGACGGCGGCCGGGCATCCACCGGCCCGTGAACCCGGGCCGCCCCGCCCGTCCCCGTGACGGGCTCCTCGGAATTGTCCCCGTCGCATCCCGCCCGCCGCCCATCGCGGCGGACGGGCGGAAGGAAAGCGAATCCCATGGCAGGCAACAGCGGGCGTCCCAACCGCCGCACCTCCAACAAGAAGGGCGCCACCGTCGGCAGCGGCGGCAAGCGCCGCCGCGCGCTGGAGGGCAAGGGCCCCACCCCACCGGCCGAGATGCGCAAGGGCCACGCCAAGCAGCGCGCCGCCCAGGCCCGCGCCAAGCGCGCCGCCACGGCGCCGAGGCGGGGCACCGGGCGCGGCGGCAAGGGCACCTCCGAACTGGTGGTCGGCCGCAACCCGGTGCTCGAGGCGCTGCGCGAGGGCGTGCCCGCCAACGCCCTGTACGTCCAGCAGTTCATCGACAGCGACGACCGGGTCCGCGAGGCGCTGCGCCTGGCCTCCGAGCGCGGTGGCGTGCGACTGGTCGAGGCTCCCCGGCCCGAGTTGGACCGGATGACCAACCACCTCAACCACCAGGGGATGGTGCTCCAGGTCCCGCCGTACGAGTACGCCCACCCCGACGATCTGGTGGTCGCCGCGCACGACCGGGGCGAGGACCCGCTGATCGTCGCCCTGGACGGCGTCACCGACCCGCGCAACCTGGGGGCGGTGGTGCGCTCGGTCTCCGCCTTCGGCGGGCACGGTGTGGTCGTCCCCGAACGGCGGGCCGCCGGGATGACGGCGGGAGCCTGGAAGACCTCCGCCGGCACCGCCGCGCGCACACCGGTGGCGCGCGCCGCCAACCTCACCCGCGCGCTGGAGGCGTACCGGAAGGCGGGGCTGATGGTTGTCGGTCTGGCCGCGGAGGGCGAGATCGAACTGGGCGAGGTGGCGGCGCTGGACGGCCCCGTGGTCATCGTGGTCGGCAGCGAGGGCAAGGGCCTGTCCCGCCTGGTGGGGGAGACCTGTGACGTGCGGGCCCGCATCCCCATGCCCGGTGGCGCGGAGTCGCTGAACGCGGGCGTCGCGGCGGGTGTGGTGCTGTACGAGGTGTTCCGCCGCAGGAGCTGAGCGGGTTCCCCTCCGAACC
>NZ_VKHT01000530.1 GCF_014141535.1 Streptomyces alkaliphilus
GGGCGTGGCGGAAGCGAGGAGGGGACCTCGCCGCCCGGGTTGTTCGCGACGGGTTCCGGGGCCGGTTCCGGGGCCGGGGGCTCGACCGGTGCCGCCACCAGTTCCGAGCCGACCGGCCCGAGGTTCACATTCGCGCGCGAACAGGGTTCGCACCGGCCGTACGCGTCCCAGGCACGTCCCACGTGACACTGCGAGCAACTCATCGTTCCCACCCGCTCCCCGGCACAGCCGGACACCAGTTCCCCCGGCTTGCCGGATCGTATGCCGGCCGGCACCCCTCGGGCCAGCACGAAGAGGCTCCGGAACCCTTCCGGGGAGGATGTACCGTCCAACCGGCCTCTCCCCGTGACCCGCGCGTGCACGGGACGGCGGCCCGGGGCGCGGATGGTCCGCCTCCGGCCGGCCGGGAGCGGGGCGCGGCCGGTGGGGGCGTTCGCGGCGAACGGTCCGGCCCCGTCCCGGCGTGCCCGAGGGGGCGCGGGAGACGGCGGGTTAGGCTCGACGCATGGAGTCTCTGGCGATGATCGAGCAGTGGCCGGTGCCCCGGGCGGCGGCGGCCGTGATCCCGGCGGACGGCGGGCCGGTCGCGTTCCACGGGCCGGTCGGGGAACGGCTCCCCCTGGCCTCGGTGACCAAGCCGTTGGCGGCCTGGGCGATGTTGATCGCGATCGAGGAGGGCGCCATCGAGTTGGACGAGCCCGCCGGTCCGAAGGGCTCCACCGTTCGACACCTGCTCGCCCACACCTCGGGGCTCGCCTTCGACGAGCGGCGGGAGATGGCCGAACCGGGCACCCGGCGGCTGTACTCCAACGCCGGTTTCGAGGTGCTGGCCGAGCATCTGGAGGCGGCGGCGGGGATGCCCTTCGCGGAGTACCTGCGCCAGGCCGTGCTGGAGCCGCTGGGGATGACGGCGACGGAACTGCGGGGCTCCCCCGCCAAGGACGCCGTCTCCACCGTGGAGGATCTGGCGCGCTTCGCCGCCGAGGTCCAGGCGCCCCGGCTGCTGGACCCCGCCACCGCGGCGGAGGCGACCCGACCGGTGTTCCCGGGGCTGAACGGGGTGCTGCCCGGCTTCGGACAGCACAAGCCGAACGACTGGGGTCTGGGCTTCGAGATCCGGGGGAACAAGTCGCCGCACTGGACCGGCGCCCTCTCGTCCCCGCGGACCTTCGGTCACTTCGGTCAGTCGGGGACCTTCCTGTGGGTGGATCCGGACGCCCGGGTGGCGGCGGTGGCCGTGACCGACCGCGACTTCGGTCCGTGGGCCGGCGTGGTGTGGCCCCGGTTCACCGACGCGGTCCTGGAGGAGTTGCGGGGCACCGCGGACGGGGAACGGGAGCCGGCCGCGGCGGACGCCGGCTGACACGGATCCCCGGGAGTGAGGGGGAACGGGCGGCCGGGCCCGGGGTCCCGGCGGGGACCACTACCGCGGAGGCGACCAGACCAGGAGTTCCGTCCCGGCCTCCGCGGCGACCGCCGTCACCGTTCCGGCGTCCGCGATCCGCGCCGCGTCCCCCGCCACCGCGTACCGCGTGTGCTCTCCCGCGGCACCCCGGTCACGGAACTCCACGGACCCCGACGCCACGTGCGCGTAACACCACTCCCCCGCCGGCAGGTCGCACCGTTCCCCCTCGCCGGGGCGGTGGACCGTCAGGGCGGCCCCGGCCCGTGACACCGGGTACGGCTCCCCCGTCGGCAGGGCCCGCACCACGCGGTGCTCCGGCTCCCCCGGCTCGCCCAGCGGCGTCAACCAGAACTGGAGGAACCGCGCGGGCACCGACCCGGCGTTGCGCTCCGTGTGCCGCACGCCGCTGCCCGCGCCGAGGACCTGGAGATCACCGGGGCGTACCACCACCGGGGGGCCGTCGGGGCTCTCGTGCGTCAACTCCCCCTCCAGCACCCAACTGACGATCTCCACACCACTGTGCGGGTGCTCCTCGAAGCCGGCTCCGGGGGCGAGGCGTTCCTCGTTGGCGGCGATCAGCCGCCCGAACCCCAGGTTCGCCGGGTCGAAGTGGGCCCCGAAGGAGAAGGCGTGCGACGACTCGATCCCCGCCGCCGGATCACCGCCCGGATACCGCTCCCCACCCCGCCACACGCGCATCACGAACCCAACATAGCCGCTTCCGGTCCCCGCGCGCCGAGGTCACCGCTCAGTCCCGGTCGAGCTCGGAGATCACGGTGCTGCCGGTGGTGGCCCCACCGTCCGCCACGAACTCGGAGCCGATGGAGAATGTCGCCTCCCGCAGGAGGAACACGATCATCGCGGCCGGCTCCCGCGGGGTTCCGAAACGGGGAAGCGGCTGCCCCGCCACCACCGAGTCGTCCATACCCGCCGTCATCGGGGTGTCGATCGGCCCGGGGTGCAGGGAGCACACCCGCACACCGTCCCGGGCGAACTCCAGGGCCGCCGTCTTCGTCAGACCCCGCAGAGCCCACTTGCTCGCGACGTAGGCGCCGAGGTCCGCGTACCCCATGAGCCCCGCCGTGGAGGAGACGTTCACCACCGCGCCCCCGCCGGCCCGGCGCAGATGGGGGAGGGCCGCGCGCATGCCCGGCCAGGCACCGAGGAGATTGACCTCCCACACCCGGCGGAATTCCTCCGGTGTCTGCTCCTCGATGCTCCCGATGGCCAGAATTCCGGCATTGTTGACCAGACCGGTGATCGGACCCCGGGTCCGGGCGGTTTCCCGAAACACCCGTTCCCATTGCCCGGGCTCCGTCACGTCCGGATGACGGTGTTCCGCCGGCGGTCCCGGTTCCTCCGCCAGGCGGGCCGCCTCATCGTCCAGGACATCGGCGATGACCACCGCACATCCGCGCTCCACCAGCAGGCGCGCGGTGGCCGCGCCGATTCCCCGGGCGCCCCCCGTCACCACCACCGTTTCCTTCTCCGATGTGCGCACATCCACTCCTTTCCGCTTTTCGTCTTCCGCCCTTCACTCCTTTCCGCCTCACTCTTTTTCGCCTCTTTTCATCTCCTTCCCTCTCTTGTTGTCCCCTGTCGCCGCTTTCCGTTCTCCCCTCTGCTCCCCTCCGCTCCCCGCCCCGTCCGTGACGGACGGGGCGGGGAGCGGAGGGGAGAACGTCATTCGCCGCGGGTCACCTCCACCCGGCGTCCCGACGGCCGCTCGGCCCCCTCGATCGGCGCCCGAACGGTGAGGACTCCCTTGTCGTATTCCGCGGTGATCCGGTCCTCGATGACCCCCCGGGGCAGCTGGACGGCCCGGGTGAGGGACCCGTAGCGGAACTCGGTGCGGTGTCCGCCCCCGTCCCGGCCGCTCGACTCCTCGGTGCGCTCGGCGTGGATGGTCAACGTGCCGTCGTCCACCGTGATCTCGACGTCCTCCTGCGGATCGACGCCGGGAAGTTCGGCCCGCAGCACGTACGCCCCGTTCTCGCGGCCCTCCTCGATGCGGATCGGGTGATCGCCGCCGAACAGCGGGGACTCCGTCGAGAGGGTGTCGAACCAGTCGGACCACACGGGTCGAAGAGCTGGGAACCCGCGGATGATCTCGCCTGCCATATCCGTCTCCCGGTCCATGGCGCGAATAGGTCTCTCCCCCCGGCCACCCCCTCTCCCACTGTGCTC
>NZ_VKHT01000531.1 GCF_014141535.1 Streptomyces alkaliphilus
CGGCAAGGGGGGCCGTCGGCGGAGGCGAGGAGAACAGGGGAGAGGCAGAGGTCGATCGGGCGGGTTCGGCCAGCAGGTGGTGGGGCACGAACACCACCGCTTTCACGCCCCCGGACGAGGAGGGCGCCGAGACATCGACGCGGAAGCCGTAGTCCCGTGCCAGGCGCCCTACCACCGCGAAGCCCAACCGGCGTTCGTCCTCCAGCGCGGTGACATCCAGCGTCGTATCCGGCGCCGAGAGCCACCGCTCGGCGTAATCGAGCTGAAAGGCGTTCATGCCCGCACCGCTGTCCTCGACCACGATGCGAAAGCCCTTGGGCACCCACCGGGCGTGCACCGGCACCCGGTCACCGGAGTAGGCGGTCGCGTTCCCCAGCAGCTCGGCGAGCGCCACCGTGATCGGCTCCACCACCCGGCCCTCGACCAGCTGCTCCCCGATGTCGGGTTGGTAGGTGTAGTCCACCCGCCGGTAGTCGCCGATGCGGCCCCGCGCGCTCTCGATGATCTCGCGCACGGTGCAGTCCGCCCGTTGCAGCCCCGGCCACGAACCGGCCAGGATCCGCAGCCGCTGCACCATGTGCAGGGCCATGGTGGTCAGGTGGTCGATGTCGCTCAGCCCCTGGACGTGAGGGCCGCCCCCGGTGTCCTTCTCCAGCTCGCGGTCGATCCGGTCCTGCAACCGCACCAGCAGCGCCTGGGTCTCATCCGCCGTGCCCCGCACGCCGGCCCGCGCCGCCCGACCGATCCGCTCCTCGGTGACCTCCACCGCCTCGCCGACCAGGGCCAGGACACGGGAGTGCAACTCCTCCAGCTCGTTGCCCCGCACCAACTCCGTGGCCACCCCGGGCACGACCACTCCCGGGTAACGCCGGGCACGGGTGTCGATCACTGCGGGCAGTCTGCGCTCCACCAGCTCCCGCGTCTCCTCCAACACCGCCTCCAGCAGCAGGCGGTGCCCCTCCAACCGGCGACGCAGCTCGTCGGTGTCCGCGGCGGCCAGCCGCCGCGTCTCCAGCACCGTCGCCTCGGCCCGCAACCGGACCCTGCGCTGCTCCTCCTCGGCCCGCCGTCGGGTGCTGCGGAGCACGAGCCCCAGGGCGCCGGCGGCACCGGTGCTCACCACCAGGCCACCGGCCAGGAGCGCTTCGAACGCGGGACTCACCGGTCTCCTCCGAGAAGGCTTCGGCCGAACGGGACGGGAGGGTTGTGCATGGGGAGGTCCTCTTCACGGAAGTGATCGAGTAGCGATCGGGGCACGGTGCGCCACCGATTTCGGGTACGTTCAGCGAACCGCCCTTCACGCCGCGTCGGGAGGGCCGGCGGTGGGGAAGGTCGGGTAACGCGGGTAACGCGGGAAGCCGGAAGGGTGGGGCGGACATGGCGCGCACACGCAATGTCCAGCTGGCGGAGGTCATCGCCGAGGCCGGGTGGACACAGGAGCAACTCGCACGGCGCATGCGACAGGTCGCTGCCGAACAGCGGAACGGGAAGACCTCGGCCTTCACGCGCTCCCATGTCAACCAGTGGGTGCGCGGTGTCCGACCGGGCGAGCGGTCCGTGCTCATCCTCTGCGAGACACTGTCGCGAGGGCTGGGACGTACCCTGACACCGGCCGACATCGGCCTGTCGGATGCGTCTCCTCCGGCACCGGAGTGGAGCGAGGACTCCGCCACGGCACTGCGAGAGCTGGGGAGTGTGGAGTTGGACAGGCGGCGGCGCGGGGTCTTGGCCACACTGGGGTATTCGGCGGCCGGCATCGTGCTGCCCGGCGCCTCGTGGTGGGAGACCGCGGCCGAACGAGCGCGCACCCGCCGGCCCCCGGCACCCGGGTCGGTCGACGCCCGGGACGTGGCCGGCGTCCGCGAGATGATCGATTTCTTCTCGCGCCGCGATCAGCGGCGTGGTGGCGGGGAGGGTCGCGCGGCCCTGGCCGCGTACCTGCACACCGATGTCGCCGCGCTCCTGGATCGCCGAGCAGGGGACGAAGAGGTACGGCGCGAGCTGTTCTCCACCGCCGGGGAGTTGACCTACCTGTGCGGATGGATGGCCTTCGACGCCTCCGAGCACGGTCTCGCGCAGCGGTACTTCGTCCTCGCCACCCGCTTGGCGGCCGAGGCCGAGGACGCGCCCCTGGCGGGCCACGTGCTGCGGGCGATGGCCCACCAGGCGGTGGACCTGGGGCACCCCCGACAGGCACTGGACCTGGCCACGGCGTCACTGGAGCGCAAGCGCTACGCCGAGGCGGCGCCTCGGGAGAAGGCATTGATCGGTGTGGTGCATGCCCGTGCCCTCGCCGTGGCGGGCCACCGGGCCGAGACGATGGCGGCCCTTCGACGGGCCGAGGACGACTTGGCCGCCGTCCGGGACGACGGCCACGAACCGGCGAGAGTGTTCTTCTTCGGGGAAGCCAGCCTCGCCCACGAGACCGCCTGTGCCCTGCGGGATCTGGGGGATCTGAGGGCGCGGAGAAGGAGTTCCGGCGCAGCGTGCGCACCCGTGCCAAGCAGACCTTCACCCGGACCCACTCGGTGACCCTCGGGTACCTCGGCGCGGTGCAAGCCCGCCGGGGGGCCGTGGAGGCAGCCTGCGACACCTGGGGAAGGGCCCTGGACACGATGGAGGGCGTGCGCTCCGGCCGGGCCCGGGACACCGTCATCGACATGCGACGCACACTCTCCCCCTTCCGCGACCGCGGCCCGGCGTGCGTGGCGGACATCGAGGACCGCGCACGGACCGTTCTCGCGCGCATAGGGTGAGCCGATCGGCCCCTGCGTCCGGAGGAGATGACCGTGCCCGACCCGATCCAGCTCCAGCCCATCGCCACCGTGATCGGCGGACACATCGAGCCGGCCGACGACTACCAGGGCGGGGTCGAATCGATCATCCGGCTGAACGACACCTACCCCCCGGAGACGCTACGGGGCATCGAGGAGTTCGGTCACCTGGTGGTCGTCTGGCACTTCCACCGTGCCACGCCCTCCGACGTCGCTCTGCACGCCCGCAGCCCGCGGAACGACCCCCGGTGGCCGGCGACGGGTACCTTCGTGCACCGCAGCCACCGGCGCCCCAACCAGCTGGCGGTCAGCTTCCCCCGTCTGCTGCGGGTCAGTGGGTTGGACCTTCACGTGACCGATTTCGACGCGGTCGACGGCACCCCGATCCTGGACCTGGCCCCCTACTTCGCCGAGATGGGCCCACGCGGCGAACTGCGCCAACCGGCCTGGCCCGGCGAGATGCTCACCGACTACTGGCGTGCGGCGGAGGAACGGTAAGCGGTTCCAGGATCGCTCACCCATGGCTCCGGGCCACCGCGCGCCATATGGGGGCGTACCTGCACGTCCGGTCTTGGCTCGGGTCCCGTGCATCCCAGGGTCCGGCGTCCGGCAATCCGACACCGGGAATGAAGCGGCGAGGGCCGACCTCGTTCGGTGCCGGGGGTCTTGGGGTTTGCTCCGAACCCCTGGGGGCTTCGAGAGGTGGGGTTCCTGTGTGTGGGGTGCCGACATACAAACCTTCCCTCCAGGGGACTTTCACCCGGGTCACCCGGGCCCGGGATCGGCCCCCGGAGGGGACTTCGGGCGGGGGTGGGT
>NZ_VKHT01000532.1 GCF_014141535.1 Streptomyces alkaliphilus
GTGCCACCCACCGCGGAGTCCGCCCCCGTCCCCGGGGGCGGCGCGACCCCCGACAGCCACTGTCCGCACTGCGGAGGTCGATTCCCGGAGAACGCCGGTTGGCCCCGCACCTGTCCGCACTGCGGGCGCGTGCGGTACCGCAATCCACTGCCGGTCGCCGTGGCGCTCCAACCCGTCCTCCTCCCGACGGACGGTACCGCCCTGCTCGCCGTTCGCAGGGCCATCGAACCCCGGCGTGGGCTGCTCGCGCTGCCGGGCGGGTTCATCGACCACGGGGAGGACTGGCGGGTGGCCGTGGTCCGCGAACTGTTCGAGGAGACCCGGGTGCGGGCGGAGGCGGAGCGGGTGCGTCTGTTCGACGCGCTCGGGGCGGACGGCGACCACCTCCTGCTCTTCGGCCTCCTGCCCGCGCTGGCCGCCGCCGACCTGCCGCCGGACCTCCCCACCGAGGAGACCACGGGGCGGGAGTTGTTGACCGGGCCCCGGGAACTGGCCTTTCCGCTGCACACCCGGGTGGCCCGGGCCTGGTTCGCCGGGCATTCCTGACCGGACCCCTGATAATTCCGTCCCGGCGGGATCAGATCGGGGACACCTCGATATCGATTTCCGTGGGCCTCCCCTCCGCCATCATCCGGTACACGAAATGGCCACTCCCGAACTCGGCCTCGAACGTCTGCTCCGCCTTCTCGAGGGCCGCGCTGTTCTCCTCCGAGGGGTCCAGGGTCCGGCGGAGCAGGGCGGTGGTGTGGGTGCTGCACAGGGTGCGGATGTGGCGCGGATTCCTGTAGATCACTTTCAGTCCCTGGAGAGCGGCGGAACTCTCCGCGAGCGCTTCCTCGGTCCTGCCCGCCGACGCGAGGACGACGGTCACATGGGTTCGGCAGGAAAGGGTGAGCGGGTGGTCGTTCCCCAGGGTTTCCTCGACCCTCGCCGCCGTCCGGGAGACCAGCGGTAGTCCGGCGTCGGGTTCGCCGCATCGAGCGCGGATGACGGCGAGGTTGGAGGCACAGGAAAGAGTGAGCGGATGGTCCTCCCCCAGTACGGCGATGTAATCCCGGTGCGCCTCCTCGGCGAAGGTCCGGGCGGTCGCCAGCCGTTCCGGGTTCCCGTTCTCCGGTACGGCCAGTGAGGAGGCCAGGCCCATCGCCGCCGCCATCGTGTCGGGATGCCGGGCGGTATGGGTTCGCAGGAAACCCTCGTGGGCCTCCCGGTTCTCCTCCTCGGCTTTGCGGATGTTGCCCAACCTGCGGTGGTTCACGGCCAGTTCCCTGCGGGCGCGAAGAACATCCGGGTGCCCCGTCCCGTGTACCCGCTCCATGCGGCCGAGGGTTTCCAGAAGGAGGCTCTGCGCCCCTCGGAAGTCACCCGTTTCCCGCCTTCCCTGGGCGATCCTGATCGCTCCCTGGAGAGTGAGTGGGTGATCGGCTCCCAGTAGGGCCAGTCTTTTCTCGAACGTCCGGCCGTCCAGTTCCAGCGCGGCGCCGGTGCGTCCGATCAGATTCAGCGAGACCCCGAGGTTGTTGGCCGCCCGCAGGGTGTCGTCGTGGTCCTCTCCCATGATGCGCTTGAAGAGATCGTGACAATCGGCGTCGGAGGCATGGGCTTCCGCGTACCGTCCCAGACCCCGCAGGTCGGCTCCGTAATTCCGTTGGGTGACCAGCGTGTGGGGGTGTTCCGGGCCCAGCTCGGGGTGGCGTCGTTGTCTGGTCAGCGCTTCGTGGTCCTGGGTGTAGGCCTCCCGATACATTCCCAGGGACCTGAGCGGATTGGCCAGTTGGGCACGCAGCCGCAGCACGAGGGGATCGTCGGGCCCGTGGCGCCGCTCCCACAGGGGCATCACCCGGCGCCCGATCTCCAGGGCCTGGTGCGGGTCCCCGCTCCGCCACAGGTAACGGACATGATCGATGACCCAGGTGGCCCAGCGCCCTGGCCGCTCCCCACCCGGCGAGGAGGTCCGCCCGCAACGCGGTGTGGTCGGGAGACGGCTCGACGGACAGTGCACGGTACAACCTCCGGGCCTCGGCCCAGTCGCCGCAACGGCCGGTCAACCCGGCGTGCCACAATCCCGCGAAGACCGCCAGCGGATGCCGGGCCCCCAAGTGCTGTCGGCACTCCCGCACCAACTCCGAAACCGTTCGCAACGTCAGGGCCGGGGCGGCGCCCGCATGGGAGGTCAACACCGCGGCCGCGTAACGTGCGGCGAGCCGCGCCGGGTGGCTCGCCGGTAACTCCCCGGCACTCCACCTCTCCAACTGTTTCGCGGCCGGCAGCGCGGTGTGGGGGACACCGATCTCGTGGGCCAGGCGGATCATTCCCGCGAGCTTGTCCAGATGCTCCACCCCGGAAGGCGGCCAGAAGACGACATCCGCCAGCGACCAGCCCAGGGCCACTTCGTGTCCGCTGTCCCAATGTCCCGTCTCCGTCACCGGAAGGTCGCCGGGGGAGGGGTTCCGTTCGCCCGGGCGACGTTCGCTCTCCTCGCTCAGGAGGTCGTAGCGCCGCTGCCACCAGTCGGGATCGTTCTGCGGTGGGGAGGGACGAAGACCGTTCCGACTGCCGTGCAGGAGAAGACAGTGGACGAGGGAACCGACGACATCCCGGTCCGTGCCGGGGGGTCGGTCGGCCTGAGCGAGGTAACCGTTGATCGCCGTACGGGAAAGAGCCCGGGGTACCCGTCTTTTCCCGTATTCCTCTCCGCACAGCCGTTCCAGTTCCCGCATCGTCGGACTGCCGGTTCCCCGGTGCAGGTCGCGCAGGAGCTGTCGGTACTCGAACCACGAGCCGGGAGCCGGATCGTTTTCCCTCATCACCGGACCCCCGCCCCGTTGTCCCCCCGCCGGTGTCCACCGGCGTCCGTCAACGCGTCCGCCGGTGTCCGGGACACTCCGGCGCGTATTCGGGATGTCCCGGACGCGCGTCCACCACCACGCCCCGTCCGTCTTCCCCGTGGTTCGTCCCGGACGCTCCGTGTTCGTCTCGGAGAGAGCTTGACTGGTGAAACGGGCCCCGGCAAGAGGGCCCGGAACGGGAGGTGATGTCCATGGAATCATTCGTGCTCGATCTCACATCCCCGGCACTGGGCACGGGAGTTGTGGTGGTTCTGGTACTGCTTCTCCTCACCGGTGGGAGGGGGAGGCCCTCCACGGGGACTCCGGGGAGGCCCCCGCACGACGCGGACCGGACCTGTTGCACCCGTGGGATGCGACGCCCCGGCGGTGTCGTGGCCGTTCTGGGGCCGATCGCGGCGGGCCTGGGGGCACTGGCACACCTCGGCCTGCTGCCCTTCGGGGCGGGTTGAGGACCACGGCCGGTGTCGGGGCCTCAGCGCCCCCGGCGGTCGAGGTGGGCCCCGTCCCCGGCGGCGACCAGGAACAGCCGACCGCCCTCGTCCAGGGGGGTGTCGAGCGCCAGGTCCACCCGGCGCTCCGGTTCCCGGACATCCACGAGATGGACGGTGCCGTGCCCGCCCCGGCTCACGGCGACCAGGTGACGGGCGGGCGAGGCGGCGATCGCCCGTCGTTGCACGCCGTCCCACGGCGTGCCGCCCCGACGCGGCGCGCCGGCCATGGCCGGCAACGGGATCC
>NZ_VKHT01000533.1 GCF_014141535.1 Streptomyces alkaliphilus
CCTCCTCCCCCGCCCGTCCTCCCCGAGGTTTCATCCGGCTTTCAACCGTTTTCCCGGTAGGTCCGACGCCCGTGGAAGGGGAGCACGCCCCGGCTCATCCATCGCACGGCCGACCGCCGGGGTGCGCCCCGCCGGGACCCGGAAGCGTTCGCCCCCGTCCGGTCGTGACAACCCGCCGGGTTCACCCGTCGAACGGAACAACCCGTCGCGGGAGGACACGAACGGCCGATCCCGGGACCCCGACGGACGCCCTCGCACCGGCCGCCCTCACACCACCCGGAGCCGGCGGTCGGCGCGCACCCCGGCGGCGCCGAGCCAGTTGCGCAGCGGGCCCGGATCGCCCTCGTCCACCAGTCGCTGCACCGAGCCGGTCAGATCCCGGCCGTCCGAGGCGTCCACCCCGGCACCGTCCCGTGGCCCCTCGACCTCCCCGGGGGACCGGGTGAGCACCGGGCCGTCCAGCCAGTCCAGGCCGGGGGCGGCGTCCGTGGTGTCCACGGCCGCGCAGCACACGGCCGCCGTGATGTGTTCCACCAGCAGGTCCCGCCCGGTGCTCGGCATGTCCAGCGGCTGCACCGGCGCCTCGGCCGGTGGCCGGGCGGCCTCCTCCCGGGCCAGCGCGGCGCCGACCCGGGCGGCCAACACCTCGGCCGCCTCCGGCCCGCCCACCGACAGGCGGCGCAGCACCCCGGCCAGGGTCGGGGCGCCCTCCGCCCCCAGGGCTCCGAAGAGGCGTTCCGCGCGGTCCCGCCACAGCCGGTGGGTGACCTCGCGGGGGTACGTCTCCCAGCTCACCGGGGCCCAGCCACCGCCGGGGGCGGGTGTGCCGTGGAAGATCCGGGCGGCCAGCAGGGAGACCTCGGCGTCCACCGCCCCCGGCTCGTCCAGCAGGTCGCAGGCGGGCCGTTCGCCGAGCCGCTCCCCGGGGCCTCCGGCCAGCCGGTCGCGGCGGGAGAGTTCGGTGAGGGCGGCCACCACCCCGGCGTTGAGCGCGGTCGGGCGACGCCCGGCCCGCCACGCGGGGAGGATCACCCGGGTCAGCAGCCGGTCCCATCCGGCGTAGGCCAGTCCGACCTGCTCGCGGGCGATCAGCCGCACGTGGTGGTCGACGGTGCGGGCCCGGTCCGAGGCGGCGGCGGCCACCCCGCGCTCCATCTCCGCCGCGTGCGGGCCGGCGGCCCGCAGCAGGAGGCGGGAGAGGCGGGCGGCCGTCCCGTCGAGCGGACAGCGGAAGCCGGCCCGCCGGCCCGGGGCGACGGAGGCGGCGTCCCAGCCGCGCAGACAGCGGCGGGCGGCGGAGATGTCGGGGTGCGCGGCGGGACCGGTGCCGGCGACGACGGGGGCCAGCAGCGCCCGCAGTTCGTCCACCCGCATCCACCACAGGAAGGGCGAGCCGATGACCAGTATCGGCCCGGGGGCGGCGTCCGGGCCCCGCGCCGGCGGCTCCTCGAGCCAGCTGTCGCAGTCGGGGGTGAGGGCCACGGCGGCGGGCGCCGGGACCTCCAGGCGGTCCGCGAGGTCGCGTATCAACCGGTGCAGGTCGGGCGCCGCGTGCTCGGGCAGCGGGACCATCGGGGTCACCGGCGGGCGGGCCCGGGCGATGACGGCGGCCAGGGCCGCCGCCAGGGCGAGCGTCAGTGCGCCCGTCCCCAGCAGGACCCACCCCACCACCGCCAGGACCGGCGGGAGCCAGTCGGTGGCGACGGCGGAGAGCAGGACGACACCGGCCGCCGCCGGGGCCATGGCGGCCGCGAGGGCGCGGTTCCGCACCCGCAGCACGGCCAGGGCGTGCTCCCGCGCGTCGTGCGCGGCTCGCTGCTGCACCATCTGCTGCCCTCCGCTTCCGGGGTCGGGGTCCGGTGTGCGGTGCCGGCGACCACGTCACCGCCGGCCGGGCCGCCCCCGGGGGCGGCCCGTGCCCCCACTGTGGCACCGCACACCGACGACGCAATGTGCGATGGTCCGATCGCGCCGCACCCTAGTGGTGGCGGAGCGGTCCGTCAGCGGTACCGGCGGATGGTCACTCGATGGTGGGGCTTTGGGCAGAGGTTCGCGGCGATTCAGTCCGATTCGGCAGCCTTCGCCGCGATGTCGGTGCGGTAATGGGAGCCCTTCAACTCGATCCGTCCCACCGCCCGGTAGGCCCGCTCCCGGGCCTCGGCGAGGTCACCGCCGGTCGCGGTGACCGACAGCACGCGGCCGCCCGCCGAGACCACCCGGCCGTCCTCCTCCCGCCGGGTGCCGGCGTGCAGCACCCAGGCGTCGGGGGCGTCCCGTTCCGCGACCTCTGCCAGTCCCCCGATCGGGTCGCCGGTGCGCGGGGCCGCGGGGTAGTTCTCCGCCGCCACCACGACCGTCACGGCGGCGTCCTCGCTCCACCTCGGGGGCGGCAGGTCGGCCAGGCGGCCGGTGGCGGCGGCGTGCAACAGCCCCGACAGCGGGGAGCGCAACCGGGCCAGCACCACCTGGGTCTCGGGGTCGCCGAAGCGGGCGTTGAACTCGATCACCCGAACGCCGCGCGAGGTGATCGCCAGACCGGCGTAGAGCAGCCCCGAGAAGGGGGTGCCGCGGCGCCGCATCTCGTCCACCGTGGGGCGCAGCACGGTCTCCAGCACCCGGTCCACGAGGTCCCCGTCGGCCCACGGCAACGGCGAGTAGGCACCCATGCCACCGGTGTTCGGGCCCTCGTCGCCGTCCAGCGCCCGCTTGAAGTCCTGCGCGGGGCGCAGCGGCACCACGCTCTCGCCGTCGGTCACCGCGAAGAGCGAGACCTCGGGGCCGTCCAGGTACTCCTCGATCACCACCCGGCCGCAGGCCAGGGCGTGCTCCCGGGCGGCGTCCCGGTCGGCGGTGACCACGACGCCCTTGCCCGCCGCCAGGCCGTCGTCCTTGACCACGTAGGGGGGCCCGAAGGCGTCCAGCGCGTCGTCCACCTCGGCCGCGGTGACGCACAGCCGCGCCTGCGCGGTGGGCACCCCGGCGGCGGCCATGACCTCCTTGGCGAACGCCTTGCTGCCCTCGAGGCGGGCCGCCTCGGCCGACGGACCGAAGACCGCGAAGCCGGCCTCCCGCAGGGCGTCGGCCACCCCGGCCACCAGGGGGGCCTCCGGGCCGATCACCACGAGGTCGGCGCCGATCAGGCGGGCCAGGTCGGTCACCGCGGCGCCGTCCACGGCGTCCACGGCGTGGACCCGGGCCACCTCGGCGATACCGGCGTTGCCGGGCGCGCAGTGCAGTTCGTCCACCGCCGTGGACCCGGACCGGCCGCCGGGGGCGGGCAGTTCACGGGAGAGCGCGTGGCACAGGGCGTGTTCGCGGGCACCGCCGCCGATGACAAGGATCCTCACGGGGGGACAGCCTATCGCCGCCCGGGACGCGTGCCGGGCGGCCACTCTTTTGGGTGAGGAGCGAAGACACCTATACCCGATGTGACGGGGCTTGTGGAAGGTTTCCCCCCGAAAACCACATCGCGGACCCCCGATCGGCGGTAAGAAAGGGGGTCCACGTTGTAGGGAGTGACACGGGTGAGTCAGCCGGAGAAGCGACCCGAGGGGGGTCCGACGGGCCGGGCCGGGGG
>NZ_VKHT01000534.1 GCF_014141535.1 Streptomyces alkaliphilus
CCTCCCCGCCGGCCCGCGCCCCGACGGGGTTTCGGCCGGCCGCCCCGGGTTTCCCCCGGCCGGCGCCCCGGCCGGCACGATGAGGTTCCGGGGCCATCGGAGCCGGCCCCGGCCGGCGCCCCGGCCGGCACGATGAGGTTCCGGGGCCATCGGAGCCGGCCCCGACCGACCGTCACCGACCCCGGGAGCCCGCGGTGCTGATCTGGATCAACGGCGCCTTCGGCAGCGGAAAGACCACCCTCACCGAGGAGCTGAAGCGGCGCCTGCCCGACGCCCTGGTGTTCGACCCGGAGTGGATCGGGTTCGTGCTGCGGGGGATCGTGCCCGTCCCCACGGGGAACTTCCAGGATCTGGGTCTGTGGCGCCGTCAGGTGATCTCCCTGGCCGTCGGTCTGGTGGAGGAGTACCCGGGCCGGACCGTCATCGCCCCCATGACCCTCGTCAATCCCCGGTACTCGCAGGAGATCCTCGGCGGCCTGCGCCGGGCCGGTGTCCCCCTCCACCACGTCTTCCTCAAGGTCTCCGCCGGGGAGTTGGAGCGCCGCATCGCCGCCAGGGTGTTCCACCCCGGAGATCCTGAGCGGGACGAGGCGGCCCGCCGCTGGTGCCGCGAACGCGTCCCCGAATGCGTCGCCGCGGTGGCCTCCCTGCCCGGCGACACCCTGGTCATGGACGGCGAACGGCCCACCCGGGACCTCGCGGACGAGGTGGTGGCCCGGGTGGGCCGGTTCGGCTGACGCGCCGTCGATCACATGCGGTCGGGGGCGGCGATGCCCAGCAGGGACAGGCCCCGGGCCAGGGTGTCGCCGGTCAGCCGGCACAGCGCCAGCCGGTTGGTGCGGATCTCCTCCGGCACGTCCGACCGCAGCACCGGGCAGTTCTCGTAGAAGTCGGTGTACGCCTTGGCCAGCGTGTAGAGCCAACCGGCCAGCCGGTGCGGCTCCAGCGTCTCCGCCACCGAGTTCAGCACCGCGCCGAACTCGTCCACCGCCAGGGCCAGTTCCCGCTCGGCCCGCTCCAGCGGCAGCGAGGTGTCGAACCGCGCGGCCGACGCCTGCTCACCGGCCCGCCGCAGGATGGAGGCGATCCGGGTGTGGGTGTACTGGAGGTAGACGCCGGTCTGGCCGCTGAAGGAGACCATCCGGGTGACGTCGAAGACGTAGTCCTTGGCCCGCGAGGTGGACAGCTCCGCGTACTTCACGGCGGCGATCCCGGCGCCCCGCGCGATGGCGTCCAGCTCCTCGCCGGTCAACTCCGGGTTCTTCTCCGCGACCACCTCGCGCGCCCGGCCCTCGGCGTCGTCCAGCAGGTCGGCCAGCCGCACGGTGCCGCCGGCCCGGGTCTTGAACGGGCGGCCGTCGGGCCCGTTGATCGTGCCGTTGCGCACGTGCGCGGCCTCGATCCCGTCGGTCAGCCAGCCGGCCCGGCGGGCGGTGCGGAAGAGCATGTCGAAGTGCTGGGCCTGCCGGGCGTCCACCACGTACAGCAGGCGGTTGGCCTTCAGTTCCGTGGTCCGGTACCGCACGGCCGCCAGGTCGGTGGCGGCGTAGCCGAAGCCGCCGTCGGCCTTCTGCACGATCATCGGCACCGGCTTGTCCTCCGGGCTGCGGATGTCGTCGTAGAAGACGCACCAGGCGCCGTCGCTCTCCTCGACGATGCCCTTCTCCCGCAGCTCGTCCACCACCGCCTGCAGACGGGTGTTGTAGAAGGACTCGCCGGCCACGTCGTCGAGGGTGAGCAGCACGCCCAACCGGGCGTAGATCCGCTGGAAGGCGGCCTCCGACTCGGTCACGATCTCCCGCCAGGCGGCGACCGTCTCCTCGTCACCGCCCTGCAGGGCCACCACCCGGCGCTGCGCGCGCTCCTTGAAGGCGGGGTCGGCGTCGAAGACCTTGCGCGCCTCGCGGTAGAGGGAGTCCAGCGCGGAGACGGCGTCCCCCGCCTCGGCGGCGCCCTCCCCGGCGGGGCCGCCGGCCGCGTCCAGTTCGGCGGTCCGCCAGCGGGTCTCCGGGTGCTCGGTCAGGTACTGGATCAGCATGCCGAACTGGGTGCCCCAGTCACCGATGTGGTTCTGCCGCACCACGTCGGTGCCCAGGAAATCCAGCACCCGCACCAGGGAGTCACCGATCAGCGTCGAGCGCAGGTGCCCGACGTGCATCTCCTTGGCGACGTTCGGCGCGGAGTAGTCCACCACCGCCACGTCGCCGGACCGCTCGCGCGGCACCCCGAGCCGGGGGTCGTCCAGCCGGGCGGCCAGCCGCTCCACCAGGGCGGTGTCGGCGAGGTGGAGGTTGAGGAAGCCGGGACCGGAGACCTTCACCGAGGTGATCCACTCCACACCCGCCAGCCGCTCGCGCAGCCGCTCGGCCACGTCGCGCGGCTTCTCGCCGAGCCGCTTGGCCAGCGACAACGCCACGTTCGACTGGAAGTCGGCGTGGTCCGAACGTCGCACGAGCGGGTCCAGCGCCGCCAGCTCGGCCGGGAGCGTCTCGGCCATCGCCGCCGACACCGCCGCCTCCACCTCGTCGGCCAGGGACCGCACCTGCTCCGTCATCCTTCGCACATCCTCCGTGGTCGAGCCCGTGACGCCCGGGCTCCTCTTCCGCCGCCGGTTTCCGGCGGCGACGGGCCCCGGCCGGGGCCCGCTCGTGCACACAAGCATGGCAGGCTTTCGCGGCCCCCGTGGCCGGCCCCCGCCCCCCGGGAGGGACGGGAGCCGGCCGGGTCGACCGACGCCGGCGGGATCAGCCGGCGGGTCGGGTGAGGGCGTCGGCCACCACCGAGGCCGCCTCCGCGATCAGCGCGTTGTCCCACTCGGCGCCCTCGACGTCCCGGGCGGAGAGCACCGCGAGGACCATCGGGTCGCCCTCCGGCGGCCACACCACGGCGATGTTGTTGCGCGTGCCGTACCCGCCCGCGCCGCTCTTGTCGGCGACTGTCCAGTCCTCCGGCACCCCCGCCGCGATGAGTTCGGAGCCGGTGACGTTGGTCAGCATCCACTCGGTCAGCAGGTCCCGCTCGGTCTCCTCGAGCAGGTCCCCCAGGAGCAGGGCCCGCAGGTTCGCCGCCAGGGCCCGGGGGGTGCCGGTGTCCCGCTCGTCGCCGGGTACCGCCTCGTTCAGTTCGGTCTCGTACCGGCTCATCACGGTCACCCCGTCGCCCCACTCCCGCAGGGTGTCGTTCAGTCCCTCCGGGCCGCCGAGGGCGTCGAACAGCAGGTTCCCGGCGGTGTTGTCGCTGTGGCGCACGGCCGCGTCGCACAGCTCGCGCAGGGTCATGCCGACCCCGGCGTGCTCCCCGGTGACGGGGGAGTGCTCGACCAGGTCCTCCTCGCCGTAGGGGATCACCTCGTCGATTCCCCCGACGCCGTACTCCAGCAGTACGGCACCGGCCGCCAGGGCCTTGAAGGTGGAGGCGTACGCGAACCGCTCGTCGGCCCGGTGGACGATCTCCTCGCCGGTGCCGGTGTCCACGGCGTACACGCCGAGCCGGGCGTCGTACCGCTCCTCCAGCCCGGCGAAGGCCCGCTCCGGGGCCTCTTGGTCGGGTGGGGTGCCTGTCTCTTATACACATCT
>NZ_VKHT01000535.1 GCF_014141535.1 Streptomyces alkaliphilus
CCCCCGTCGTGTCCACCCCCGTGTCCGCCCCCGCGTCCGCGGCCGGGAACGCGGAACGGGCCGCCCCCGACAACGGCGGGCGGCCCGTTCCCGTGTGACGCGTGCTCAGCCGGTGTTGCGCAGCCCGGCCGCGACACCGTTGACCGTCAACAGCAGCGCACGGGACAGCAGCTGGTCCGGCTCCTCCCCGCGCTCGGCCGCCTGGCGCTGACGGGCCAGCAGAGCCACCTGGAGGTAGGAGATCGGGTCGAGGTAGGCGTCCCGGATCTGGAGGGTCTGCCGCAGCGCCGGGTTGGCGGACAGCAGTTCGTCGCCGCCGGTGACCCGCAGCACCTCCGCCACGGTCAGCTCGTGCTCGGCGCGGATGGTGTCGAAGATGTGCCGCAGGTTCTCCGGCACCAGCGTCTCCACGTAGTGGCCGGCGATCCGCAGGTCCGTCTTGGCCAGCGTCATCTCGACGTTGGACAGGAAGTTGCGGAAGAAGTGCCAGTTCTCGAACGCCTCCGAGAGCACCCCGTCCAACCCCGCCTCGCGGGCCGCCCTCAGCCCGGTCCCGACACCGAACCAGCCCGGCACGATCTGCCGGGACTGCGTCCAGCCGAAGACCCACGGGATGGCCCGCAGCCCGTCCAGGCCGGCGCCGCTGTCGGGACGGCGCGAGGGCCGCGACCCCAGGTGCAGTTCGGCGAGCTGGTCCACCGGGGTGGAGGCGAAGAAGTACGGCGGCAGGTCCGGGTCCTCGACCAGGGCCCGGTAGGCGCCGTGCGCGGCCTCCGAGACGGTGTCCATCGCCGCGTCCCAGCGGGCCAGCGCCTCCTCGGACTGCCGGGGCGCGGTGTGCAGGGCGGACGCCTGAAGGGTGGCGGCGACCGTCAGCTCCAGGTTCTCCCGCGCCAGGGAGGGGACGAGGTACTTGTCGGAGATGACCTCGCCCTGCTCGGTCACCTTGATCTCGCCCTCCAGGGTGCCCCAGGGCTGGGCGAGGATCGCGTCGTGCGAGGGGCCGCCGCCACGGCCGACGGTGCCGCCCCGGCCGTGGAAGAGCCGCAGCCGCACGCCGTGCCGGTGGGCGACGTCGCGCAGCCGGCGCTGGGCGCGGTGGATCTCCCACTGCGAGGTGGTGATACCGCCGAACTTCGAGGAGTCGCTGTAGCCGAGCATGACCTCCTGGAGGTCACCGCGCAGCGCCACCAGGCGCCGGTAGGAGGGGTCGGAGAGCATCTCGTCGAGCAGGTCGTCGGCGATCCGCAGCTCGTCGGTGGTCTCCAGCAGCGGCACGATGCCGATCCGGGCCCAGCCGGCGTGCAGGTCGATCAGCCCGGCCTCGCGGGCCAGCACGGCGGCGGCGAAGACGTCGTCCGCCCCCTGGCACATGGAGATGATGTACGACTCGATGATCTCCGGCCCGAAGGTGTCCAGCGCCTCGCGGATGGTGCGGAACACGCCCAGGGTGCGGGACCCGGCCTCGTCCAGCGGCGCCGGGGTGGGCGCCAGGGGGCGACGGGAGCGCAGCTCCTTGGCCAGCAGCCGGGTGCGGTAGTCGCGCGGCATGTCCACGTACCGCCAGGACTCCTCGCCGAGCCGGTCGAAGAGCTGCCCGAGGGCCTGGTGGTGGGCGTCGGCGTGCTCGCGGACGTCCATGGTGGCGAGCTGGAGCCCGAAGGTGGAGATGGTCCTGACGACCCGCTCCACCTGGCCGTCGGCGACCAGACCGCCCCGGTGTTCGCGCAGCGAGCGCTGCACGACCGCCATGTCCGTCAGCAGTTCGCCGGTGCCCAGGTAGTCGCGGCCGGGCTGGTGCGGGGAGCCCTCGCGCAGCCGGGAGAGGGTGTTGAGCAGCTTCTGCCGCACGCAGGTGACCTTGAGCCGGTAGGGCTCCTCGGCGTTGAGCCGCTTGTAGCGGGGGGTGATCTCCGGCAGCAGCTCCAGGTCCCGGGCGAGGGAGTCGCGCAGTTCGTCGGTGACGCCGGTGTTGCGGATGGAGCCGGAGAGCGTGCCGCGCAGCTCGTCGATGTGGTCCAGCGCCCGGCCGATGCCGTGCTCGTGCTGGAGCAGCAGCACCTCGCGGGTGACGGCCGGGGTGACGTTGGGGTTGCCGTCCCGGTCCCCGCCGATCCAGGTGCCGAAGGTCAGCGGGCGGGTACCGGCGGGCACCGGGAACCCGGCGCGCTCCAGTTCGGCGGCCAGGTCCTCCAGCAGGTCACCGACCGCGCCCCGGTGCAGCTCGTCGAGGTAGTAGACGGCGTTGCGGGCCTCGTCGCCCGGCTCGGGGCGGACCACCCGCAGTTCGTCGGTCTGCCAGATGAGGTCGATGTTCTCCGCCAGCCGCAGCTCCAGCCGGCGGGCGTCGGCCTCGGAGATCGCCGTCTCCAGCAGGCCGGCGATGGCGCGGAGCTTGGTGAGCACCGAGCGGCGGGCGGCCTCGGTGGGATGGGCGGTGAAGACCGGCCGCACCTGAAGGTTGGCGACGGTGCGACGCACGTGCTCGGGGTCGGCGTCCTTGAGGGTGTCGGCGGTCCGGGCGAGCAGGCCGCCCTCCTCCGCGCGACGCCTGCGCATCTCGCGCCCCCGGTGCACCTGCTCGGTGACGTTGGCCAGGTGGAAGTAGGTGGAGAAGGCGCGCACCAGCTTGGCGGCCTCGGCGATGTCGAGTTCGCCGAGGAGTTCGGCGGCGGCCTCGCCGTCGGTGCGGGTCAACCGCCGGACGCGCTCGACGAGCTCGAGCAGTTCGGGACCGTCCTGGCGCACGAGGGTGGCGCCCAGCAGTTCACCCAGTCGCCGGATGTCGGCGCGCAGGGCACTGCCCGGGTCGGTCACCGCGTCCGCCGCGGAGGCCGAGGTCCCGTTCCCGGTGGACGTGGTGTGGTCGGACCCGTCGGACCCGTCGGACCCGCCGGAGGGGGAGGTCGGAGTCTCCGTCGTGGTGTCGGCACTGCTGCTCACGGATGCGGCTCCTTGCGGCTTGCGGCTCTTCGGTTCGGCAGGTCACGGACCGCGCTGTCCGACGGCACCAGGATAGGCACTCCGTGTCGCGGAGGGGACACCCCTGCGGTCCCGTTCCGCAGGACGGACGGCCCCGGGCGGAACCGTCACGGTGGTCCGGGTGCCGGGGTCCGGGCGCCCCGGCGCGGCACCCACCGCGCCGACGAACGGATCATCCCTCCGTATCGGCGATCGGACCCCCTTTTCGGAGGCCCCGGCGAGCGGCACGGAACCACGGCCGGCGGTCTTCCCCTTTCGACTTACGGTTCCGTAGGTTACGGTGGCGTAGGTGGAGCCCGGGTTCGGCTCCCCCCGGGAGCACGACGCGGTCACCCGCTGATCCGATCCGCCCCGGTGATGGTCGCCGGTCGCTCCGGCAGGACCACGCGCCCGAGGGATGCGCGAGTCGCGCGTCGCCCATCCATCGGTTCGCATCGTGCCGTCGCAACGACGGCGGGCATCCCGCCCCCCTTGTCCCCTTTGACACAGACATCAGTTCGCGGTGTTCCCGGAATCTCCGCTCGCCGCCGATTCACCCGTTTGTCCGGGGTGCGGCCTCCCCGGGTCCCCTTCTGGACCCCACTCACCCACCC
>NZ_VKHT01000536.1 GCF_014141535.1 Streptomyces alkaliphilus
GCTGATGGCCGCGCTCGGTGGGGCGGGGGCCGTCCTGCTGATCGCCGGCGTCGCCTTCGCGGTGGCCCGGGCCCGGGCGCCGCGGGCGGGCCCGGCCCGGCCGGCTCCCACCGGCGCGGCCGGCGGACCGAACACCGGTGCGGACACCGGTGCGAACGGCGACACATCGAACAACGGGTACGACACGAGAGGTGACCGGTGATGGGGGCGGTACGGGACGACGGGCACACGCCACCGAACGGGCGCGTCGGCGCCGCGGTGGCGCGCCGGGGCCGACGCACGGTGGTGGTGGCGGCCTGCGCGGCGGCCCTGCTGGCGACGTCGGCCGGCGCGTACGCCGAGGACGGTGGGGAGGGGGACGGGGCCGGTACGGGCTCCACCGGCCCGACGCGCTACCTGCCGGCGGCCGACGCCGAGCCGGTGGAGGGCACGGCGAGCACCGCCGACGCGCCCCGCATCGAGGCCGACTCCCTCTACACGGACTCCATCGAGCCCAACGAGACGCTGTACTACAGCGTCGTCCTGGACGACGTCTCCGGCTGGTTCCTGTCGGCCGTGGCGGCCCCGGCCCCGGGCACCCGGGTGGCCTCCTCGGACGGCATCCGCACCGAGTTGCGGTCCACCGGCGGGGAGAGCTGCAACAACGACAGCCGCACCTTCGGCCACGACGACGCCGCCCGCCCCATCGCGGCCTGGAGCACCCGGGTGGTGGACCCCGACCGGTCCTGCCAGGCGGCCGGCACATACCTGCTGGAGGTGACCCGCACCAGCGAGGCCACCTCCGACCCGGCGTCGTGGCCGCTGGAGTTGCGGGTGATGCGCGAACCGGAGGTGCTCGGTGGGGACACCTCCGCGCCGCACCCGGGCACCTGGCTCGACGAGATGCCGCCGGCGCCCACCGGGACCGCCGAGCGGGTCACCGGCGGGACCGGCTTCAACGACGCCCGCTCCATCGGTGAGGGGGTGTGGCGGGACGACATCGCCCCCGGGCAGACGCTCTTCTACCGGGTGCCGGTGGACTGGCACCAACAGCCCGCGGTCACGGTGGAGTTGGCAAACTCGCCCACGGGGGGCGACTTCACCTCCGTCTACGGGGCGCTGATCGTCGAGGTCTACAACCCGGCCCGGGCCCGGATCGTCGGCGTGCACAACTCCTACAGCGGCGAGCAGATCCAGGTGGAGGGCTTCGCCCCCGCCCCGGTCGCCTACGATCACCGCTTCGAGGGGGACAGCGACCTCACCCGGGCCCGTTTCGCCGGGTGGCACCACCTGGTGATCCACCTGCACGGGGAGGTCGAGCAGGTCACCGACGCCGAATCCATCGGTCTGACCATCCGGTTGTCGGTGGAGGGCGAGCCGCCCGTCGAGCCGCCGCTGTACGACGGGGATCCCTTCGCCGCCGGGTTCGGCGTCACCGAGGAGGACCGCCGACAGGCCGAACAGGGTCTGAGCGACGCCGATGTCGCCGCCGAGCGGCGGGACACCCGGCACCTGTTCGGTTTCGCCGGGATCGGCGCCGGCGTGGCGCTGCTGGCGGTGCTCGGCGGCTGGATCCTGCTGGGGCGGCGTTCCGCCGCGAAGAGCGGCTGACCGACCCGCGTCCGTCGGGATCGTCCCGCCCCACGCGCCGGGCATGGGCATTTCCTGTCGACGACGACCTGCGCAAACCGCGATCGGCTCCCGGGATCCCGCGGAGTTCCCCCGATGGTCGCGCGTGCGGGTGATCGGGGGTGTCGTCCCGGCGTGCTGGGGCGGACCGACGCGAAATCCCGTAAAGGTGGTGTCAATCGGTGAAACCGGGCAGGCGGATGAGGAGGCGGGGAGGCGATGGTGACAGTTGACCGGATCGGACTGGCCAAAGTGCTCGCGGCGGCGGAGGACGCGACGCCGGTGGCCTCCCTCCCCGTGGTGGCACGCGAGATCCACGACCGGTTCGAGGCGCGGGCGGTCTCGTTCCTGTTCGTCGACTTCACCGGCCGGGAGATGGTACGGATCGACGAGGAGACCATTTCCCCGGGCGGCCGCCCCGCCGATCGGACCCCGCTGGCCGGCAGCGTCTACGACGAGGTGCTGCGCACCCAGGACCTGGTGCGGGTCGACGGCGGCGCTCCCGGTCACCGGGTGCTCGCCCCGGTGACCAACCGCGGCGACACCATCGGGGTTCTGGAGCTGACCCTGCCGCACGTCACCGAGGAGGTGCTGGAGGGGGTCCGCGAGGCCGCGCACGCGCTGGCGTACATCATCATCACCGACCGGCGCTTCACCGACCTCTACCACTGGGGTCGGCGGACCGCCCGGTTCAGTCTGTCCGCCGAGATCCAGAGCCAACTCCTGCCCTCCGCGTCCTCCTGCGAGGCCGCCGAGTTCACCCTCGCGGGGACCCTGGTACCCGCCGACTCCATCGCCGGGGACACCTACGACTACGCCCTCGACCACGACACCCTGCACCTGTCCATCACCGACGCCATGGGTCATGACGTCGACGCCTCCTTGATGGCCACCCTTCTGGTCAACGCCTCCCGCGGTGCCCGCCGCGCCGGTACCGACCTGGCCGAACAGGCCCGCCTGACCCACCAGGCCCTTCTCGACCATGGCCATCACACCCTCGCCACCGGCCAGCTCCTGCGCGTCGCCCTGGACGGAAGCGGAGCACAGCTCGTCAACGCGGGTCACCCCTGGCCCCTGTGCCTGCGCGACGGCCGGGTGACCGAGGTGCCCCTGCACGTCAACCTGCCCTTCGGGGTCCCCTCACCCGTTCCCCACCGGGTACAGGAACTCGATCTGCGCCCCGGCGACCGTCTCGTGCTGTACACCGACGGCATGCAGGAACGCCGGGCGGAAACCGTCGACCTGCCCCGCCTGATCCGCGACACCGCCGACGAACACCCCCGGGAGACCGTGCGGGCCATGGCCGAGGCGGTCACCGAGGCGTGCGACGGCCACCTGGCCGATGACGCCACCGTCATGTGCCTGGACTGGCACGGTTTCCATCCCGGAGGGCGCCACGCCCGGGCCGGGGCCAACCGTTAGGGACCCCGCCTCCTGTGGCCCGGGCATCGTCCGCGTGGCCACGGCCCACGCCCCGGGGCGTCCGGGCGGCTCCTCCGGGCCCCGGCTGTGGGAGTGGACCGGGCGGGAGCGCCTCGGGACGGTGATACGGGAGACGGCGCCCGCTCACGCGGTGCGAACCCGCCGGGGCCGGCTCAGGCGGTGACGACGGCCCAGACCCCGGCGCCGATCAGCGCCAGCGCCACCACCAGCAGGGTCACCGCGATCGCCGGGGAGGGGCCCGGCCCCCGGCGCGGGCCGGCCTTCGACGCGGAGGCACCGGCCGGTGCCGGTGAGGCCGCGGCCATCAGCGGACTCGGCGGGGTGTGCGGGCCCGCGGAACCGTACCCGCCGGGCGTCCCGTACCCGCCGGGCGTCCCGTACCCGCCCGGGGCGCCCGCTCCGATGGGCGCGCCGGACGGGGAGAGCGTCGTGGGCTGCTCGTGCACCGGCGCCCCGGGCGCCGGCGGGGGCACCGGGGGCGGAGTCTGCGGGTAGCCGTACCCCCCCGCTGTCTCG
>NZ_VKHT01000537.1 GCF_014141535.1 Streptomyces alkaliphilus
GGGTGGATGAGATGGATGAGACAGATGAGACGGATGAGGTCAGTGAGGTGGGTGAGTCATTGGCGGACATGCCGATCGCTCCTCCGAGGGCGGGTGCTCTCCCCCCACACACAGGTCTGTCCGAGGGGACTCACCCTTCCGTCGATCACCCCATGTGACAGGTAACGTACGTGTTATCCGTCGGATCGGTGTATTCGATGTGGGGGTGTCACCTCGGAGAACACCCGGAACGATGGAGGAGCCATGCGCTACCTGATGATGACCAGGCCGTCGACGACCGCCCCCGACGAGAGGATGTACGCCGAGATGGGCGCGTTCATCGAGGAACTCACCGCCTCGGGCGTCCTGCTGGCCACCGGGGGCCTGGGGCCCGAGGAGATCCGGGTGGTCTCCTCGGGGGAGGAGGTCACGGTGACCGACGGCCCCTTCACGGAGACCAAGGAGTCCGTGGTGGGCTTCGCCCTGGTGGAGGCCCGGTCCAGGGAGGAGGCCGTGGAGGTGGCCCGCCGGTTCCGGCGCATCGTCGGGGACGGCGAGAGCGTGATCCGGGAGGTTCTCACCCCGTGAGGCCCGTACTCGCGTGACGGACATCCGACGCGCCGTCGAGGCGGTCTGGAGGCTCGAGTCCGCGGCGATCGTCGCCGGGCTGACGGCGATGGTCCGCGACATCGGCCTGGCGGAGGAACTGGCCGGTGACGCGTTGGTCGCCGCTCTCGAACAGTGGCCCGTCACCGGCCTTCCCGATTCCCCCGGGGCGTGGTTGATGACGGTGGCGAAACGACGCGCGGTGGACCGTCTGCGCCGCGATCGCCGCCTCGTGAGGGAAGGGGACCGCCTCGCCCGCGAGGCGGAGTCCCCCCGCCCGGCGCCGGACCGTACCCCGGCGCAGGACGGGAACGATGTCCTGCGGCTGATGTTCCTCACCTGTCACCCCGTTCTCTCCACCGGGGAACGGGTCGCGTTGACGCTCCGTCTCCTCGGAGGACTCACCGCCGCGGAGATCGCGCGGGCCTTCCTGACGGATGAGGCACGAATCGTCCGGCGCGTCGCCGGGGCCAAGCGGAGGCTGGCGGCCGAACGGGCCTCCTTCGACCTGCCGCCGGAAACCGAGTTCCCCGCACGGCTCGCCTCCGTCTTCGACGTCGTCTACCTGATCTTCAACGAGGGGTACGCGGCGACCTCGGGCGATGACCTCCTGCGGTCCGAACTCTGCCTGGAGGCGCTGCGGCTGGGTCGGTTGTTGGCCGCCCGGGCACCGGAGCACGCCGAGGTCCACGGCCTGGTGGCGCTGATGGAACTCCAGGCGTCCCGTTCAGCCGCCCGCATCGGCCCGGCGGGCGAGCCGATCCCCCTGGAGGAACAGCATCGGGGCCGCTGGGACCCCCTGCTGATCCGTCGCGGGTTCACCGCCCTGCTGCGGGCACGGGACCTCGGCGTTCCACCCGGCCCCTATGTCCTGCAGGCCGCCGTCGCCGCCTGCCACGCCCGGGCGCGCTCCGCCGCGGATACCGACTGGCCGGCGATCAGCGCGCTGTACGACGCCCTGGTCGGACTGCTGCCGACCCCGGTCGTGCGGCTCAACCGGGCGGTGGCCAGGGGGCGGGCGCACGGCCCGGTGGTCGGCCTGGAAGCCATCGACGAACTGTCGCGCGAACCCGCGCTGCGCGACTATCACCTCCTGCCCGCAGCCAGGGGCGACCTCCTGACCCGGCTGGGGCGGACGGAGGAGGCCCGGTGGGAGTTCGCCCGGGCCGCCGCGCTCACCGGCAACGCCGCCGAGCGTGCCTTTCTCCTCCGACGGGCCGAGGCGCTCGCCGGGGACGGGGATGCCAACGGGGTGGGCGCCCCCGCCCCGCCGACCCTCGGCACGGCGGTCACCGCTTTCCTCGAGGCCCTCGTCACGGCGGACCGACCGGCCGCCACCCGGCGCGGGTACGGCACGACCCTGCGTCGGCTGTGTCTGGCGCTGGGCGGGGAGAGGCCGATGAACTCGGTGGCCGCCGAGGACGTGGCCGGGGTGTTCGAGACGCTGTGGGGCCACTCCTGCGCCGGGACGTGGAATCGCCACCGCGCGGCGGTCCGGGCTCTCGCCGTCCACGCGGAGGTGGAACACCTGATCGACGGGGTGCCGCGTCGCTCCGGTCCCCGGGAGCGACGGAAGCCGATCGACCCGGAGACGCTGCGGACCCTGTGGGAGCTCCCCGGGGTCGCCCTGCGGGAGCGGACCCTGTGGCGGTTGGTGCACGAGTCGGGGGTGGGACCGGGGACGGTGCTCTCGCTGAACGTCGAGGACCTCGACCGGGAGGACCGTCGGGCGGTGGTGAACGGCACGGAGGTGCTCTGGCGTTCCGCCACGGCGCGGCTTCTCGCCCGTCTGGTGGCGGGCCGCACCCGGGGGCCGGTCTTCCTCACCGACCGGCGTCCCGCCCCGGCGCGGGCGGGACCGGCCGGAGACCTCTGCCCGGAGACCGGACGGGCCAGATTGTCCTACGAGCGGGCCGAGTACCTCTTCAAACGGGCCACGTGCCGGTTGGATCCGAGGGGTGAGGGCTTCACCCTGGGGCGGCTGGCCCGGAGCCCTCGTGTCGGTGGAAGGTGATCAGCGGGGGGTGAGGGTCTCCAGGGCGGTGCGGACGGCTCGGCGGAAGGCGTCGCTGCCGGTGTGCCCGGCGTCCTCGACGATGTGCAGGCGGGCGTCGGGCCAGGCGCGGGCCAGCTCCCACGCGGTGATCACCGGTCCGCTCAGGTCCTGTCGTCCGTGCACCAGGACACCGGGGACCCCGGCGAGCCGGCCGGCGTTGCGGAGCAGTTCGCCCTCCTCCAGCCAGGCGCCGTGCGCGAAGTAGTGGGTGGTGATGCGGACCATCGCCATCATGTCGCGGTCCGGCCTGTCGCTGTACGGGGCGGGGGCGCCGTGCGGTTCCAGGGAGACGAGGGTGTCCTCCCAGGCGCACCACCGGCGGGCGGCGCGTTCGCGCACCTCCGCGTCGGGATGGTTCATCAGGCGGGCGTACCCGGCCACCGGGTCCTTCCGATCGACCGGGGGCAGGGCGTCCCGGAAGTGTTCCCACTCCTCGGGGAAGAAGCGTGCCGTGTCCCGGTAGAGCCAGTCGATCTCCGAACGCCGGGTCATCGTGACGCCCGCGATGACGATGCCGGCGACGCGTCCGGGATGCCGCTGGGCGTACGCGAGGAGCAGGGTGGAGCCCCAGGAGCCACCGAACAGCACCCACCGGTCCACCCCCAGGTGTTCGCGCAGCCGCTCCATGTCGGCGATCAGATGAGGGGTGGTGTTGTGCTCCAACGGCGTGGCGGGGTCGCTCGCGTGCGGCAGGCTGCGTCCGCAGCCGCGCTGATCGAACAGGATCACCCGGTACCGGCGCGGGTCGAAGTGCTGCCGCATCCGGGGCGAGCAGCCCGAACCGGGACCCCCGTGCACGACGAGGGCCGGGAAGCCCCCGGGATCGCCGCAGGTCTCCCAGTGGATGCGCTGACCGTCGCCGACGTCCAGCAGTCCCTCGTCGTACGGCTCGACGGGGGGAGGGGGCACATCCGGTGGGGGAG
>NZ_VKHT01000538.1 GCF_014141535.1 Streptomyces alkaliphilus
CGCCCGACCCCCGCCCGCCGGCGCGCCCTGACGGCAGCCGCCGCCATCGTGATCACCGCTCTGATCCGGGTGATCGCCGGCTCCGTGTTCGGCGTCGACATCCGGGTACCGGATGGCCCGGGCTCCACCACCACGAGCGAACTGCCCCTGCTCAACGTGGTGATCTCGGTGGCCGTGCTCTCCCTCGCCGGCTGGGGCCTGCTGGCCCTGCTGGAACGCCTCGCCCCGGCCCGGGCCCGTGTCCTGTGGATCGGCATCGCCTCGGCGGTGGTCCTCGTGTCGCTCCTCGGCCCCCTCTTCGGCGAGGGCCTGTCGGCGGGCAACCGCCTCACCCTGATCTGCCTGCACCTGGCGGTCGGCGCCGTCCTCATCCCCGGCTACACCCGCGGGGCCATCCGGTCCTGACCACTGGTCCGGGGGCCGGTCCAGCGCATCTCCACGACCCTTCGAGCCGCCCGGGAGACCGTTCCACCACAGGAACGGTGTCCGGGCACTGCCCCGGGCACGGACCCGGAAGGAGTCTCCCCATGTGCGGCATCGCAGGCTGGGCCGGCCCCGGCACCCCGCTCCCGACAGCACCCGACACCGCCGAGGCCATGGTTCGTGCCATGGCCTGCCGCGGACCGGACGGGGAGGGCGTGTGGCGGGACCCGCACGCCACCCTGGTCCACACCCGGATGGCGGTCATCGACCTCGCGGGGGGCGTCCAGCCCATGACCGCCGAGGAGAACGGCGAGGAGATCGCCGTTCTCACCTACTGCGGCGAGATCTACAACTTTCGGGAACTGCGCACCGAACTGACCGGACGGGGCCACCGCTTCCGCACCAGGAGCGACACCGAGGTGGTACTGCGGTCATACCTGGAGTGGGGTGAGGCCTGCGTGGAGCGGTTGGAGGGCATGTTCGCCTTCGCCGTCTGGGAGCCCCGCGAGCGCCGACTCTTCCTCGCCCGGGACCGGTTCGGGATCAAGCCCCTCTACTACGCGGTGATCGACGGGGGCATCGTCTTCGGCTCCGAGCCCAAGGCCCTGCTCGCGCACCCGGGGGTCCGCCCGGTGGTGGACCTGGACGGTCTGCGGGTGCTCTTCTCGATGGCCCGCGCCCCCGGCGAGACGGTGTATCGACAGATCCGCGAGCTGCCCCCCGCCCACACCCTGACCCTGCGACCCGGGGGACACTCCTCGCGCCGGTGGTTCGCGCTCGAGGCGACACCGCACACCGACACCCTGGAACAGACCGTCGGGACGGTGCGGGAACTGCTGGAGGACAGCGTCTCCCGGGAACTCTCCTCGGACGTGCCGCTGAGCGTGATGCTCTCCGGAGGGCTCGACTCGAGCAGTGTCGCCGCCCTCGCGGCCCGGGCCCTCGCCCACCGGGGCGAGGGCCCCGTCCGTACCTCCACGGTCACCTACACGGGGTACAGCGACAACTTCCAGCCCGACCTGGTGCGCAGTGCCCCGGACTCCCCCTACGCCCGGGCCGTCGCCGAGCACACCGGCGCCGAGCACCGGGAGATCGAACTGACCACGGCCGATCTGACCGACCCGGAGGCCCGCCGCACCGTACTGCGGGCCCAGGACATCCCCGCTCCCTTCGGGGACATGGACACCTCCACCTACCAGGCCTTCGCGGGAGTGCGCCGACACTCCAGGGTCGCCCTCACCGGGGAGAGCGCCGACGAGATCTTCGGCGGCTACAGCTGGGTGCACATCCCCGACCTGGCCGAGGAGGAACAGTTCCCGTGGGTGGCCTTCGAGCAGTGGCATCCCGGTACCCGCGCCGGGCTGGGCCGCGGGTTGCTCTCCCGGGAGTTCGAGAACCGGCTGGACATGCCCGGTTACTACGCCGACCGTTACGCACAGGCGATGGCCGGGATACCCCGGCTCGCCGGGGAGTCCCCCGGGGAGCGCCGGGCACGGGAGATCTGCCACCTTCACCTCACCCATTGGTTGCCCCGGCTGCTGGAACGCAACGATCGGCTCAGCATGGTCTCCGGCCTGGAGGTCCGGGTCCCGTTCTGTGACCACCGCCTGGTGCAGTACGCCTACAACATCCCCGCGGAGATGAAGACCTTCGACGGGCGGGAGAAGAGTCTGCTGCGGGCAGCCGTCCGGGACCTGCTGCCGGAGGAGGTGCTGGACCGGCCCAAGGCCCCCTTCCCGGTGAGTCAGGACCCCACCTACGCGAAGACCCTGCACCAGGAGTTCCACGAGGTACTGGAGGATCCCCACTCCCCCGTCCTCCCCCTCCTCGACACCGTGGCGAGTCGGGACTTCCTGGCGGGATTGAGGGAGGGGGACCGACAGGACTGGTTGCACCGAATGAACGTCGAGATGGCGCTGCAGGTGAACACCTGGCTGCGGGACCACGGGGTGACCCTGGAAGTGTGAGGGTCCTCCCTTTCGCTCCCGGGCCCTCTCGCCCCCGGCGCCTCCCCTTCCCTCCCCTCCCCGGCGGGGAGGGGAGGGAAGGGGCCGCGCGGAGCCCGTCCTCAGGCTCGCGCGGCCACCGGAACCCGGGAGGCGCGCAGCACCATGCGCACCAGAGGAGGTACGCGGTACTGGAAGAACCACGAGGTGGTGGGATCCGTCGAGATGTCCGCGTCGACCAGGAAACACTCGACGAGTTCCTCGAGCAGTTCCCCGGCCTCCTCGATACCCGTCTCCAGCAGGACGGCCGCCTGTTCCACGGTGACGAAGCCGTCCTCCCCGGCCAACCGGGCCAGGACGTCCCGCAGACGGGGGTGCAGGGCGGAACAACAACGGGCCACGCAGCGCCAGGGTTGGTGACGACGGACCACCGCGGGTTCGGAACACATCCGGCTCATCCAGTCGATGAGTTGCCGCATGGTCCAGTGGGGTCGCAGGGCCAGCAGCGCGCCGGCTCCCAGCAACGGCCCGGGAAGGCCGCCGCACAGATCGAGCAGTTCCCTCAGGCCGATCGGGTCGGTATGCAGGCGCTCACGTCCCAATGCCTGACGGATCAACTCCAGCGCCTGACGCGTTCCGAGGGGACGCAGCTCCATACGGGCGGTGAAGCGGGTGTCGTGCAACCTGTGGTGGCCGGTCACCAGGAGCGCGGAACCGGCCTCGGCGGGCAACAGATCGGTGATCTGACGGGCCGTCGTCACCTCGTCGACCACGATCAGCACCCGGCGCCCCGCCGTCCAGGAACGGAACAGCCGGGCCCGCTCGGCCCGCTCGGCGGGCAGCCCGGAGGGCCGGAACCCCGCCGCGCCGAGCAGAGAGGCCAGGACGTCGTCCACGCCGAGGGGTTCGTCCGGATCGCCGAAGGAGACGTGGAACCGACCGTCCGGGAAGGCGGCGCGCAGCCGGTGGGCCACGTGGACGCCGAAGGCGGTGACGCCGACCCCGGGCGGCCCGACGACGGCGACGCAGCGCGGGCCTCCGGACTCCTCCCCGAACCCTCCTTCCGGTTCCTCGGTGAGCAAACCGACCGCCAGTTCGACCTCGTCGCTCCGTCCGATCAAGGGAACATCCGGCGGGAGGACCGACGCCGGAGGGGCGGCGGCCTCGGGGGCGCGGGCCCTCCGGGGCCGCCGCC
>NZ_VKHT01000539.1 GCF_014141535.1 Streptomyces alkaliphilus
CCCCCGCGCCGGGAAGGTCCCACGCCGTCCGGCTCCCGCCGGGGCGATCACGAACCCCGCGTCACGACGCGGGAGAAGGAGCAGGAAACCCGTGTACGGCAGAACCGTTCGCCCCGGGGCGCCCGCCGCCCCGCGTTCCCCGATCCGCGCCGGCCGCGCGCGAGCGGTCGCCGTGGCGACCGCCGCGGCGCTGGCGCTGGGCGCCACCGCGTGCGGCGCCGAGGTGGAGAACCCCGGTGACACCGGCCCCACCGCGGCCGCCGATGACCACTACCCGGTGACCATCACCAACTGCGGCGAGGAGCTGACCTTCGACCGCGCGCCCGAGCGGGTGGTGACCAATGACGTCGGGATCACCGAGATCATGTTCGCCCTCGGCCTGTGGGACCGGATGGCGGGTTACGCGATGTTCGCGGACGACCGCGCCTCCTCGATGGACGTGGAGTGGGCCGAGGGCTACGAGCGGACCGAGTGGCTCTCCAGGGACCGGATATCCCTGGAACTGATCATGGAGGCCGACGCGGACCTGGTGTTCGCGGGATGGAACTACGGCTTCAGCGAGGACCGCGGCCTGACCCCCGACGGTCTCGCCGCCAAGGGGGTGGACTCGTACCTGCTCACCGAGTCCTGCCGCGGCGGCGAGGGCACGGCGCGCGGGGTGATGCCGCCTTTGGAGGCCCTCTACACCGACCTGGAGCAGCTGGGGATCCTCTTCGACGTCGAGGACCGGGCGCGGGAGCTGATCGAACGGTTCCGGGCGGAGGTCGCGGCGGCGGAGGAGGCCGCCCCGACCGGGGAGGACCGGCCCCGGGTCTTCCTGTACGACGACGGCCGGGACAAGCCGCTGACCTCCGGCGCCTACGCCGGTCCGCACGACATCATCACCCGCGCCGGTGGGGACCACGTCATGGCCGACCTGGAGGACTCCTGGGTCACGGTGGGCTGGGAGACCGTGGTGGATCGCGATCCCGAGGTCATCGTGATCAACAACTACGGCGGGACCACGGCGGAGGAGAAGGAGGCGTTCCTGAAGTCGTACCCGCCGCTGGCGAACGTCTCCGCGATCGTTCACGACCGGATCTTCGTCCTGGACTACGTGGACCTGGTGGAGAGCCCGCGCAACCCGGCGGCGGTCACGGCGCTGGGCGAGTACCTGCGGGAGGTCGCAGGGCGGGAGTGAGCCGCGGGATTCCTCCCGCGCGAGGCGGGGCGGCCGGCCCGGTGGGCACCGGGCGGGCCGCCCCCTCGCCGCGCCCGCCTACACTGGGCGGCGTGGTGAGCACCGACTGGCAGAGCGACCTGCGCAAGCGCGGATACCGGCTGACCCCGCAGCGGCAGCTGGTGCTGGAGGCCGTCGAGCGCCTCGAACACGCGACCCCGGACGAGCTCCTCACCGAGGTGCGGCGCACCGCCGGTGGTGTGAACGTCTCCACCGTCTACCGCACGCTGGACCTGCTGGAGGAGTTGGGCCTGGTCTCCCACTCGCACATCGGGCACGGCCCGCCCACCTACCACCTGGCGGAGCACCACGACCACATGCACCTGATGTGCCGTGGGTGCGAGGAGGTGCTGGAGGCTCCGCTGGAGTTGGCCGAGCCGTTCGCGGAGCGGTTGCGCGCCGCCCTGGGCTTCGAGACCGACCTGCGGCACTTCGCGATCTTCGGTCACTGCGCGAAGTGCGCGGCCGGGCACCGCGCCCCGGACGACGGGGAGCCGGGTGCGGACGGATCGGGGCGCGAGGGGTCGGAGGCGGACGCGGGGGTCGGCCGGTCGTAGGCTGGGCGCATGTCGTCCTCGTCCCACGCCAGTCCGCTGCTCTCCCTGCCCGGCGCGGTCGCGGCCGAGCCCCCGGACGCCGGGGTCGCCGCGCACTACGGTGATCTCTTCCGCGAACAGCGCGCCCTCTCCCGGGGCGAGGGCTTCGTGGACCTCTCGCACCGCGCGGTGGTGACCGTCACCGGCGGGGACCGGCTGGCGTGGCTGCACCTGCTGCTGACCCAGCACGTGGCGGAGTTGCCGCCCGGGCACGCCACCGAGGCGCTGATCCTCTCCCCCAAGGGGCACGTCGAGCACGCCCTGTACCTGGTGGACGACGGCACCACCACCTGGATGCACACCGAGCCGGGCTCGACGAAGGCGCTGCTCGGCTACCTGGAGTCCATGAGGTTCTTCTACCGGGTGGAGGTCGCCGACCGCACCGCCGACTTCGCGGTGGTGCTGCTCCCGGCCGGGTCGATCGTCCCGGTGCCGGCCGGGGCGGTGGCGCGGGAGACGGCGGAGGGCCGGGAGGTGTTCCTGCCGCGCGCCGAGCTGCCGGCGTTCGCGGAGGCGAACGGCCCGGCGGCCGGGGTGCTGGCGGCGGAGGCGCTGCGGGTGGAGCACCACCGTCCCCGGCTGGGCCGGGAGACCGATCACCGGACCATCCCGCACGAGGTGGGCTGGCTGGAGAGCGCCGTGCATCTGGACAAGGGCTGCTACCGGGGCCAGGAGACCGTGGCCCGGGTGCACAACCTGGGCAAACCGCCGCGCCGGCTGGTCTTCCTGCACCTGGACGGCAGCGAGGTGACCATCCCCGAGCACGGCGACCCGGTGCGGCTGGCGGCGGACGGGCCGGAGGGGCGGCAACTGGGCTTCGTCACCACCTCGGCGCGCCACCACGAGCTGGGACCGATCGCGCTGGCGCTGGTGAAGCGGAACGTCCCGGTGGACGCCCCGCTGTTGGCCGGCACCACCCCGGCGGCGCAGGAGACGATCGTCGAGCCCTGAGGCGGGCCCCGTCGTCCACCTCCCCGGTGTGTCCGGTCGGCCCCGCACGCCGCGTCGGGTGTTCCCGCACGGTTCGCCCGCACGGTTCCCGCCGGAAGCCCGCCCGGGGCTCCGCCCCGCTCAGACCTCGAGCAGGACGGTGAAGGGACCGTCGTTGGTGAGGCCGACCCGCATCGCTGCGCCGAAGCGGCCGGTGGCGACCTCGGCGCCCAGCTTCCGCAGCTCCGCGCAGACCGCCTCGACCAGGGGTTCGGCGACCTCCCCGGGTGCGGCGGCGTTCCAGGTGGGGCGGCGGCCCTTGCGGGCGTCGCCGTAGAGGGTGAACTGGGAGATCACCAGGAGTGGGGCGCCGGTGTCCGAGCAGGAGCGCTCGTCGCGCAGGATCCGCAGGGTCCACAGTTTGCGGGCGAGGCGGGCCGCCTGTTCGGGACCGTCGTCATGGGTCACCCCGACCAGGACGCACAGGCCCTCGCCGGTGATCTTCCCGACCGTTTCACCGTCCACGACGACGGACGCGCCGTCCACCCTCTGTACCACTGCTCGCATGCCGCCCATCATGCCGGAAGGGATTTCTCCCCCGGGAGAGCGCCCGGATGGGTCCGGATGGGTGCCAACGGCTGCGCGGGAGGGGCGCGCGGTGACACGATGCGGACACGCGGGCACGTACCGCGCGACAGCACCAAATCGGGATGAGGGGAAGAAAACCCGATGATCACACCCAGTCCCGGAGGGTCGTCCGCCCGCCGGTCGACGCCCCGGGGCGTCCGCCCCGGAGCGCGCCCGGCCCGGACGCTCC
>NZ_VKHT01000054.1 GCF_014141535.1 Streptomyces alkaliphilus
GCCCGATGCGGAGGTCCGCCGGGGCGGGCGGCGCGTGGCCGGCCCGGCGCCCCCGGCCGGGTCCGGAGGGTGCGCAGTGTCGGATGTCGACACCGAGCGGGCGGCCCCGCGTGGGGGCGGGCGGATGCCGCCCGGGTGTTACAGGCCGAACCCGTGGTCCGGACCGAAGCGGGGGTGGAGCGCGGGTTCGCCGTGGCGCCCGCGGAGGAACTCCCGGACGCCGGACGCGACGGGGGCGAGCCGGGAGGGTTCGGTGCGCAACAGCCGGCGGGCGTACCGCAACGGCCGGCGGTCCGCGGCGAAGCGCCCGGGTGTCGGCCCGCCGCAGCTCGGCGGGGGCAGTACGGCCCGCCGGGCGTCCTCGCCGGCTCCGTCCGGGCCGTCCCGATGTTCCGGGACCTCCGGGCCGCCCGGGTGATGGACCCGGACCATGCCGGTGGTCGGTTCCGGTAACGCGGGGGCGGCGGGGCGGCGGCGGGCATCGGCAGTGGAGGGCAGCAGGATCGAGACACCGGATACGCACCGGGTGTTCATCGCTGCTGCCCTCCACCGTCCCGCCGGGCCCGCCGGTGCTCCTCAGCCGTCGAGGCCGAGGAGGTCGGGCTGCTTGGCCAGTTGACGCATCGTGGCGCGGGGATCCGCGACCAGCCGGCGGGTGGTCAGGTCGAGCAGCCCGATCACGTTCTCGAAACGGGCGACCGCGACCCCGTCGGGGGTGCGGAAGTGCTGCGTCAGCTCGACCAGCCTGCCCTGCCCCCCGGTGAGGGCGCAGGTCACGTCGACCTCGTCGCCGCCGCGCAGTTCGCGCTGGTAACGGATGGCGCACTTGAGCAGGGCCGGGCCGAGGCCGGCGGCGCGCAGGACCTCCGGGGTGAGGCCGGCCGCGTCCAGGAACCGCCAGCGGGCGTGCTCCGCGTACTGGGTGTACACGGCCTGGTTGAGATGGCCCTGCTGATCGAGCTCGTAGCCGCGGGTCCGGATGCGGACGCTGAACGGTGTCTCCATGCCGGCCGCCCTCAGACCCCGACCGGGTCATCGAAGAGGATCCGCCAGGTGCCGTCGGGCTGCCGGCGGGACACCACGGTGCCCTTGCCGCGCAGGTCGATCGGCTCCCCGGCCTCGTCCTTCCCCGTGAGGTGCCAGTCGGCGTGCGTCATGGCGATGTCGCCGCTCCGCATCGCGCTGGTCAGGGTGATGTCGGCCGCCGTGATGACGGTGAACATCGACGTCAGGGCCTCGGCGACAGCGGCGCGACCCACCCGCTGGGTACCGTCCGGCGGGGTGACGAGAACGCCGTCCGGCTCGAACAGGTCGATCATGGCCTGCGGATCATTGGCATTGAAGGACGCGGCGATGAGGCCGGGGATGTCTTCGGGGCGTGCTGCCGTCATGGCGGGTCTCCTTTCTGAAGAAAGCGGTTCGGGGAGGGAAAGGGCGGCGGGGACGAAAGGGACGGGCGGACGGAACGCGGGCCGGGTCAGCCGAAGATGCCCTGGCCCGGCGTGAGGATCCCGGCCGGGTCGTAGCGGTGCTTCATCGACCTCAGGTGGGTCCAGCGCCTCCCGTAGTGGATCCGCCAGTCGGTGCTGGTCATCGACGGCACGGCACCGACGAGGTAACGCTTGGCGCCGAGCCGGACCGCGCGGTCGTAGAAACGGCGATTCTGCGCCAGCAGCCCCGGAATGTCAGGGTGGTTGGGGGCGGGGAAGCGGATGAGACTGACCTCGAAGAACTCGTGCGAGCGGCTCTGGGGCAGCATGAAGTTGGGCAGGGTCAGGGGGCGGGCGTCCATCGGGGAGATCCGGACCGGGCCGGGGCCCATCTGGGTGGCCGTCAGTTCGCCGAGCACGGTGTCCAGGTAGGCCGGGGTGTTCTCCGGGCCGAGGAACATCATCAGCCACGGCTTCTTGGCGCCCCAGAATCCGGCGGCCTTCAGTGCGGCCCAGTCCGGCTCGAAGCGCAGCAGCCACTCGCGGTAGGTCATGTCGGCCGTCGGGCCGGGGGTCGCGTGGCTCGAGAGCACGGCCTCCACGGCGGCGACGTCGGGCTGGTCGGGTGCGGAGTGGAAGAGGCCGAGGGCCAACCGGTAGGTCCAGCCGCCGCCGGGGCTCGGCTCGGCGTAGCCGTTCTGGTCGTCGACCACGCCGGACCGCATGATGGCCACCGAGTCGCGCAGGAAGGCCGCCCGGTCGGTGTAGGTGTACTGGAGCGCGCGGGCGGACGCCGGAGCCGGGATCAGCCGGAGGCCGGCCCGGACGATGATGCCGAACTGCCCGCCGCCGACCAGGACGGCCTCGAACAGCGCGCGGTTGCTGTGGCGGGAGCACTTGACGACCTCGCCGGTGCCCGTGACCACCTGCAGCCACTCCACGGTGTCGGCCTGCGAGCCGTGGTGCTGGCTGGCGCCGCCGAGGCCGCCGACGCTCAGCGTGCCCCCGATCGACAGGTGGGCGAAGTCGTTGTAGACCGGCACCGTCTGGCCGGTATCCAGGGCCCGCAGGGCCAGCATCGACCAGGTGGCGCCGGCGTCGACATCGGCGATGCCCCGGCCGATGCGGTGGATCGTGCCGAGCGGCTTGGGATCGATCGCGATGCCGCCCTCCACCAGGGCCTGCCCGTAGTGGGAGTGCGACTCGCGGTCCTGCGTGCCGGTCCCGCTCTGGCCGTTGACGGCCACCGGGATGCGGTTGTTGTGGGCGAAGCGGACGACCTTGCGGATGTCGTCCACCGAGCCGGGCGTCAGGACGGCCTGCGGCTTGCGGGTGAACAGGTGGCCGAAGTCCTCGGTGAACGCCGCATGATCGGCGGGGAGGACGAGCGTGCCGTCGAGGGCGGGTATCTGCTGGATTCCCGCTGCCGGATCGGGGGAGGTGGCCCACGCCTGGGCACCGGGGTTCCACCCCAGGACCGCCACACCCGCACCGACGGTCAGGCCGGACAGGATTCTCCTGCGTGTGAGCTCCGTAGTCATGACTCGTTGGTACGCCCCCGGTCGCAAGGGGAGCGCAAACCCGCGCCCGCCGGCAGGTGTTCGGCGTCGACCGTGAGGGCGTGGCCCTCGCACCACAGGGCCGCGGCGACCTCGAGCACCGCGGCGCGGTCCGAGCGGTGGCCGGGCAGCAGGGACAGCACCGCGCTTTTCCCCGCGCGTACCGCGTCCTGCCGGTGGGCGAGGTCGGACAGCACCCGGCCCGGCCCGCACTCGACGAGCAGCCGGTCCCCGCCGCGCAGCAGGGCGGTCAGCGCGGGCCCGAAGCGGACCGGGTCGGCCAACTGGCGGGCCCAGAACCGCGCGGAGCGCGCCTCGTGCACGGTCAGCGGCCGCCCGGTGTAACCGGACCGGACGGGGAACCGGCCCGGTCCGGGCGAGGCGCGGAACGCCCGCTCGGCCGCCGCGACGGCCGGTTCCATGGCCGGGCTGTGGAACGGGGCGGTGGCCGGGACCGCCCGCAGGACCACGCGGTCGCGGGCCAGCCGCGCCGCGACGGCGGCCAGTTCCGCGCGCGGCCCGGCCAGCAGCGTCCGGTGGGGCGCGTTCTCGGCCGCCACCGCGACCTGCCCCGACAGATACGGGGCGAGCCGGTCGACGGAGGCGGCCACCGCGAGCATCCCCCCGGCCGGGATCGGTACGGTGGCGCGGACCCGGTCGCGCACCAGGGCCGCGCCCTCCGTGACGGTGAAGATCCCGGCCAGCGTCGCGGCGACGACCTCACCGGCGCTGTGCCCCAGGGCCTCGACGGGCCGGACACCCCAGCCGAGCAGCAGCCGGCCCAGCCCCTGGCCGACGGCGAACAGCAGCGGCTGGGAACGGCGCGCGTCGTCGACCGGGATCGCCGCCCCGGCGGGGGAGCCGAGCCAGTCGGCGCGGATCGCCTCGCCCTCGGCCCCCCACACCGCCAGCACCTCGTCCACCGCCGCCCGGAAGACGGGCTCCTCGCGGTACAGTCCGGTCGCCATCCCGTGGTACTGGGAGCCCTGGCCGGGCAGCAGCAGGACGACGGGGCGTGGCCCGCCGGCCGGGACCCGCCGCACCGGGGCCGCCGCGAGGTCCTCCAGGGCGCACTCCGCCGTCGTCACCACCGCCCCGCGCAGCCGCCCCGGCACCGGACGGGGCACCGGGGCGCCGGCGCGCAGCGCCTCGGCGACCCGGGCCCGGGCGGCGCGTTCACCGGGCGGATCCGCCCCCGCCCAGCACAGCAGCCGGGCCGCGCCCCGCACGGTGCCGGTGACCGTCATCTGGATTCCTCCGTGGATACCCCCGCGTTCACGCGGAGCAGGAAACGGACTCCCGCGGAGCAGGGCGGGGTCGCCGATGCGCCCGTGAAGCACATCGGCGCAACCGCCGTCGCAGGAGGGACACGATCTGTTCGTCCGGTCGGCGACAACCAAGCCGATCGGGCCTCCTGCCCGGCCGGCACGACCTCGGGCCCGCGGAGCCCGGACAACACCGATGGCCGGCACACCAACCCTCGCCCCTGATTCGGGTCGGCCACCGGGCCGTGAAGCGGAAAGCTCGACCCGCGAGGATCGAACCCCCCTGCTTCAGCGGGGGAGAGGCCACATCGCCCCTCCTCCGGTACGGCCGGGTGCCGGGTGCCTCGGCCGCCCTCAGGTGAGGGAGATCCCGCCGTCGACGCTGAGCACCTGACCGGTCACATAGTCGTTGTCCAGGAAGACACCGATGGCGGGGGCCACCTCCTCGGGGGTGGTCAGCCGGGGCACCGGCAGGTTGGCGGCGAGGTTCTCGCGGAACTTCTCGGTGGCGTTCGCCGTCATCCGCGTCTCCATGAACCCGGGCGAGACGGCGTTGACCGTCACCCCGCGCCGGCCGCACTCGGTGGCCAGGGTGCGGGTGAGCCCGATCACCCCGGCCTTGGATGCGGCGTAGGCCGTCTGGCCGGGCGTGGCGACCAGGGCCGAGGGCGAGACCACGTTGATGATCCGTCCCCACCGCCGCCTGATCATGGACGGCAGCACGGCCCGGCACACGTGGAAGGTGCCCAGCAGGTTGGTCCCGATGACCTCCGCCCACGCCTCGGGCGACTGACCCATCATCAGGGCGTCCTTGCGGACGGCCGCGTTGCTGACGAGGATGTCGACCTCGCCGAGTTCCTCGACGACCCGGCGGTGCAGGGCGCTGACGGAGTCCCAACTGGAGACATCGGCCCGGACGACGACGGAGTCGTTGGTCAGCCGCTCGCCGACCTCGCGGGCGCCGTCCTCGGCCCGGTTGTAGTGGAGGGCGACGCGGCAGCCGAGCCGGTCCAACTCGGCCGCGACGGCGGCTCCGAAGCCCCCGGAGGCGCCCGTCACGAGGGCGACCGGCTTCTCCGGACGCGGTGCGGAGACCGGGCGGGCGCCCGTGGCGGCGCTCATGAGCGCCACTCCATCGGCTCGCCGGCGCCCCACTCGATCAGCGCGGTGACCCAGACCATGCCGGCCCCGAACGCGGCGAACAGCACCCGGTCGCCCTTCCGGATGCGCCCGGCGTCGAGCGCCTCGGCGAGGGCGATCGGCATCGACGCCGCCCCGGTGTTGCCGTAGAACTCGATGTTGGTGATCAGCCGCTCGGGGGGCACCTTGCTGTGCTCGAGGATCGATTCGATGATCCGCATGTTCGCCTGGTGCGGCAGCAGATGGTCGATGTCCTCGGGCACGAGGTCCGCGGCGGCGAGGGTCCGGCGCACCGAGCCCACGGTGAAGCGCACGGCGTTCAGATAGATCTCGTTGCCCTTGATCTGCGCGTAGTGCTGCTTCCTGCGGAAGGTCTCCTCGCTCGGGGGCAGCCGGCTGCCCCCGGCCGGGATCTTGAGGCTGTCGGTCTTGGTGCCGTCGCACCCCATGTCCCAGCCGCGCAGCCAGCTGCGGTCGTGCGGGGCGAGCACGACCGCCCCGGCACCGTCGCCGATCAGCACGCCCAGGTCCCGGTCCTCGGGGTTGAGGACGAGCGAGTGCGTGTCGGTCCCGATCAGCAGGATCGGCCGCGGGTCGATCGCCATGAGCCCGGCCGCGACCACGAAGCCGTAGGCGAAACTGGCACACTCGGCGTTCACATCGTGGGCGCCGCCGGAGGTGCCCAGTTCGCGCTGGACGAACGCGGACGTGGCCGGCGAGAGCTGCTCGGGCGTGCCCGACGCGATGATGAGGTGGGAGATCTCGTCCGGCCGCAGCCCGGCGTGCTCCAGCGCCCGCCGGCCGGCCTCGACGGCCAGCGAGGCGGTGGTCTCGCCCGGTCCGACGATCCGCCGTTCGCGGATGCCGGTGCGCCGCACGATCCAGTCCTCCTCCACCCCGAACCGCGTGGCGAGTTCGGCGTTGGTGAGGATGCCCTCGGGCAGATGCCTGCCCCACCCGATGATGCCGATGCCGGGCATCGGCGCCTGCCCGGTCACACGCCACCCGCCGCGGAGGCGACCGGGGCGGCACCACGGGCGGCCAGCAGCTGCTGGTGGATGCTCCGGAAGGTGACCTCGTCGTTGACGAGCTCGACGACCGACTCGTCCACCCCCAGGTCCGGATACCGTCCCTGCATGTCGTAGACCCACTCCATGAGATCGAGCGAGTCGACCCCGGACGTGGTCAGCGGCGTGTCGGGGTCGAACCCCTTGACCTGGCTCACGGCCACCAACCGGTCGACGGCCACCTCGAGCGTGGGAAGCTCCATGACGCACTCCTGATCCCTTGTGATCGGCCTTTCGGCCGGAGCGTACGAGTGCCGGTGCAAGCGTTTCGCAAGCCCGCGAGCGGGACGGCGGTGGTACCCGAGCGGTCCCGGGAACCCGCGCGGGACCCCCATGTCTGGGACCCCACTGGTACCACCGCACCGCAAGCTGTCCACATCACGCACACCAGGCATGCACAGATCCACGCCTCGCAGGCACTTCCAGGCTTCGGGAGCGCATTACATGGAGACCGAGATCGAGATACTGGGACCGATGGCCGTGCGGTGCGCCGGCACCGTGCAGCACCTGCAGAGCGCACAGGCCCGGGTGGCGTTCGCACGCCTCGTCCTGGCCGGCCCCGAGGGGGTGACACGCGATGAACTGGCGGACGTCATCTGGCCGGGAGAGCTCCCGCCCACCTGGGCGTCGGCCCTGCGCACCCTGGTCAGCCGGCTGCGGGCGGTGGTCGAGCCCCTTCCGGGCGGTCCGGCGGAACCGCTGGTCAACAGGGGCGGGCGCTATGTCCTCGAGCTGGGAGGGGAGGTGGTGGTCGACGTGCTGGCCGCGACCGGGGCGGTGGCCACGGCCCACACGGCGCTGGACGCCGGCGACATGGTCACCGCCGCCCGGCTGGCGACCCGCGCGGCGGACCGGCTGCGCTTCCCGTTCCTGTCCGAGCACGAGGGCGACTGGGTCTGCGAGCAGCGCGAGCGCTTGGCCGATTACCTGGTCGCGGCCCTGGAGATCGCCGGCCGGGCGGCGCTGCGGGCCGGGGACCACGGGCGCGCCGCCCGGCTCGCCGAGGAGGCCACCGCCCGTGCCCCGGAGCGGGAGAGCGCCCACCGCTGCCTGATGGCGGTGCACGAGGCGATGGGCAACCGGGGCGAGGCCCTGCGTGCGTACCAGCGGCTGCGCCGGTACCTCGCCGAGGAGCTGGGGGCGGACCCGTCCCCGGAGACCGAGGCCGCCTACCTGGCCCTGCTCGGCCCCTCCTCGGCGGGAGGCCCGCCCGGCGGTGCGCCCGCCTCCGGCCATCGTCCGGTCCCGTTCGTGGGACGCCGGCGCGAGATGGCGACGCTGGCCGGCGCCTGGTCCCGGGCCGCCGCCGGCCGCCGCCAGTTCGTCCTGGTCACCGGCGAGTCGGGGATCGGCAGGACACGCCTGCTGCGCGAGGCCGGCGCGGCGGTGGCCGCCGAGGGCGGCCTGGTGCTGGTCGGCCGGTGCGACCCGGCCACGACCGTGCCGTACCAGCCCCTGGTGGAGGCGCTGGACAGCTACGTCGCGGCCTCGCCCGAGGACCCGCTCGACGCCGTCAGCCCGGCCGCCCGGGAGCCGCTGCGCCGACTGCTGCCCTCGTTCGGGGTGCCGTGCCCGCCCGGCGAACTGCCCGAGCGGCCGATCCTGTTCGCGGCCATGACCCAGTTGCTGCTGGTGGCGGCGGCCGAGCGGCCGTGCGCCGTCCTGATCGACGACGCCCACTGGGCCACCCCGCAGACGGTGGAGCTCCTGCGGCATCTGCTGCGCGCCACCGCCGACGCCCGGCTGTGCGTCGTCCTCACCGCCCGGAGCGATCTGCCGACGGCCGCTCAGCGGCGGGTGCAGGTGGGCCTGGACGAGGCGATGCTGCCGCTGGAACACGCCGGTGAGGCGAGCGAGGTGGCCCTCGGCGGCCTCGACCTCGCCTCCACCCGGGCGCTCGTGCAGAAGCTGGGGACCGCCGCGGTGGCCGGCGCCGCCCACGGTGACCCGGTCCGCCGCGCCTTCGCCCGCAGTGGCGGAAACCCGTTCATGCTGCTGGAGATGCTGCGGGGTACCGGTCCCGACGTGGTACCGCCGGCGGTGGCCCGGCTGGTGGCCGCCAAGCAGGCCGCCATCGGCCGGGACGCCACCCGGCTGCTGCAGGTCGCGGCCGTCGCCGATCCGCCCCTCACCTTCGACTCGGTGGCGGGCGTCGCCGACCTGGACACGCTGTCGGCGCTGGACGCCCTGGAGGCGCTGCTGAACATCGGCCTCCTGACCGAGGTGACCGCGGCGGGCTCCCGGCACCCCGACCGGCCGGCGATCTACGAGTTCCGCCACGACATCGTCCGCCAGGCGGTCAACGAGAAGATGAGCGACGCCCGCCGCCGCCACGTCGCCTCCCGGCAGCGTGCGGCCGCCGGCTCCCGCCGCGACGCCGACCCCCGTCTCTCCCGCACCGGCGCCGACCGCGCCTGACCGCCGCCGGACCCCGCCCGGGGCGATGCGGGCACCTCCCCGGCCCGCGGGCCCGGGAGCGCCCCGGGCGGGGTCCGCCGGGAGCCGCTCGGAGGTTGAAGCGGGTGTCCGTCTTCCGTCCTACGAGTTGATGCGTGACAGCGGGTGGGGTGGGTTCGCCTCGGTCGTGCCGTGTTGTCGGGCGTTGTTGGTGTGGTCGGAGACGAGATCGGCGATGGCACGGTGGGTGTCGGGCAGGCGGTCGCGGCGGTGGGCCCAGCGCGTCAGTTGTTTCCGGCGTTTGTGGTCGGAGAGGGCGTGTTCGACGGTGATGCGGTCGGGCGAGTGGTCGTGGCGGTCGCGTTCCCACCGGTCAACTCTGCCGGGCAGTGTTCCCGGCCGCGGCTTTCCGGGTGGCGTGATCGCCTGCCCCGGTGGTCCCGGCCCGGGACAGCCGTCCTCCAGGGAGACCTCGACGTCGGGGAAGTGCTGGAAGCAGACGGCGATGCCCTCGTCGCCGGCGCCCGTGGCGTCGTGCATACGCCCGGATCGCAGGGCATCGGTCCACAACGCGCGGCCCCGCCGGTCGGCGATGACAGTGGCCTTCCTGGCGTTCTGCTTCCTCTTGCCCGACACGGACGCACGGCGACCGCCGCGGAGGACCGGGGCCTGCGGCACCGGACCTCGGTGGCGTCCAGCCGCGGCTCGACGCCAACGGCCCGGGGGGGCGAACACGCCCCCCCCGGGGGGCCGCAGACGCAGGCCGGGGGCGTCGGGGACCGCGCACCCCGCTCGGTCAGGAACGGACGGACCTTCCCCGTGGCACGGATGACAGTGGAACGGTCGACGCCGAACAGCGGCACCGGTAGCGATGGCGGCAGGGCGTGCCGCAGATGGACCGGCGTGGCCACCAGCCGGTCGACGAACACCAATCGGTGACGGGCGCCGGCCCCTGCGGCCCGCTTCCCGGCTCCGCCTCGTGCAGCATGGCACCACCCTCGGATCCGGCCTGCAACGGGGCGGCCAACTCCTCAACCGGGCAAGCGAGATACTGACGAGAGATCACCGTGAACAGGCGACGCGCCGACACCGCCCGATCGACCGAGATCACCCCACTCGGATCATGCCACCTGCCCCGCACGACACCTCACCCGCTCTCACGCACCGACTCCTTGGTCCTGCGTGAGCCGGAGCCGACCGTGGGAGCGCTCATCCGCGAGCCACTCATCGGCCTCATGGTCGGTGATGAGGGCGACCAGTCCCGCGCGCAGACCGGGTTCCAGGCGCCGGCCGGCAGCGGTGAACACCCGCAGATCCTCATCACCGGCCGGCAGAGTCAGGAGCTGGAGGACCTGACCGCTGTGATCGCGGGGAATGGACAGGAGGTCGGGGACCGCCAGGACAGTGCCCCTGACGAGGTCCTTGCCGGGGAACCGCTCCAGAGCGCCGTAGACGGCTTCGTGGGCGCCGTGGTCCTCCTCGGCGCGGAGCGAGGCGATCAGCGCATGAACAACCGCGGGGCCCTCGGTGTCATCGACCATGTCCACCAGTTCGACATAACGGTCGTGGCGTGGTCCGGCCTCCTCGCAGACGGAAGCCTCCCCGTCCCGGACGAGCCCGCCCGCGATCAGCAACTCTCGCCGCCACGCATCGACATCACCACACGGCATGAGCGCTCCTTCTCGTTACGGTCCGCGGGAGCGGGGACGGGGCCTGTCCCGGACACTACCGAGCCTTCGCTCCGCAGCCTTCCGGCGGGCGCCCGCCGGAACACCCGGGGCGGGCAGCGGGGAGCGCTCGGCGAACCCGACCCGGGACGGCGGCCACAATCCACCCTCGCTGCCCGTCGGGTTCATCCATCGCCGGCCTCGACACCTCCTCGCAGACCCCACTCATCCAGACCGGAATGGATCAACGCGACACGACCCCGGGGGAAGTCGAGGGCCGTGGCCTCCCCCGTGTAGAGCGCCACCAACGAGTCGGGCCCCCTCCACCAGGTGTCCGCCAGGCCCTCCACCTCCCGCACCGGCTCGTAACCGTTCGCGTCGATGCCATCGACCTCATCACCGACGATCCGGGTCACCTGCTTCGCGCACAGGAAGGCGTGATGGGCCAGTGCCAGTGATTCCACCCATCCCTCGACGGTCGCATGCAGAGGCACCCACCTGTCCGCGTGAATACCGAACTCACCGGACGGACTGACCATGAACGAGTAGGGGACCGCGGTTCGCTGCCTCCCCGCTTCGAACCACCACCCCGCACAGTCCGATACGGGTGAGTGCGGATCGAAGTACTTCGGGCCACCGTCGTACTGCGATGCGGGCGGCAGGAGCAGACCGCCCCATCGCCTCCGGTAGGTAGTCATTCGGTCGATCACGGCTGCGGGAACGTCCCGCTCAAACCACCCCTGCCCGGGACCCCCGACGGGCCGAACACCGACCCTGACGCCGTGCACGCCGACAAACCATCGAGCTCGTCGGGACAAGCCCTCGGGTACGTCGTTGAGGAGGCGAACATTCACCGCAGGGACGCTACCCGGCAGCCGCCGGGAGCACATACCCCGGTCGGCCCACCCATTCCACCGGCCCCGTGCTCGCTCCGAGGAGATCGAGCTCCAGGCCGCGCATTACGGAGTGCCCGTGATCTGTCTGGGCGAGGACGGGGACGTCCTCCTGGTCGTCACGTCCGACCTCCGGCGCGCGGTCACCGCCTGGTCCCGGATGCAGCGCCGCGACAGCAACGAGCGCCTGGCCGTGTGGGCCGGACAGCGCCCCGCCTCCTGCCCGTTCGCCCCTGAGTGCGGCTACGCCCGGGGCTGGGAGCTGCTGCCCGCCCCCACGGTTGAGCACCGGCACGTCGTGTTCCTCGGGCCCCCGCCCGGTGCGGGCGAGTTCGACGACTACGAGTCCTACCGGCCCGTCGCCCCCGGCACCCCCGGCGCGGTCCCCGTGGTGGTGGCCACCCGATGACCCTGCCGACCTACGACTACCGCACAGCCCTCGACCAATGGTCGGCGAATCCGCACTTTCCAACACCAACACCAGGGCCGGGTGGGGAACGAGGCACAGGCCCCCGCCAGTACCCCACCCCGCTCAAGATCCGTCCCATATCCCCAGACGCTTGAGCCTGCGCTGCCGGAGCCGCTCCGAGAGAGCCGTGAGTCCGAGGACAAGTCCCAGGAGCAGCCCGAAGAGCACGGCGAACAGGGGATCTTTGGGCTCCTCCTCACGCGACAGCAACAAAAAGAGGAGAGTGAAGGGAACAGACGCGCAGAGACCGACACCGATCGGGTGTCGAGCCACCACCTTCTGGATCCGAGTCGGACGCCGCTGCCCGCCCAGAGCCCGATCCCAAGCCCAGAAGACATCACCCACAGACCGCCACCGGTTCACCACGGCAGAAGAATATGGCAGCGGATCAGATGGCCCCCGGTCCAGGGC
>NZ_VKHT01000540.1 GCF_014141535.1 Streptomyces alkaliphilus
GATCTCCCCTCTCCCGGGCCCTCTCCTGCCCGCCCGTTCCCGCCGTTCCGGCGACCTCACCCCTCTGGAGCACCCCATGCGCACCACCTCCGGCAGACCCGCCGCCCGTCTCCTCACCCGCCTCGGCCTGGTGACGATCGCCATCGGTCTGGCCGCGGCCTGCACGAGCAACGCCCCCGCCGACACCGGCGCCCCCGCCGCCGACACCACCGAGCGGGCCGCCGGCGCCAACGACGAACCGGGCGAGACCGTCGTCATCGGCTTCTCCGGCCCGCAGGCCGACCACGGATGGCTCGCCGCCATCAACTCCGCCGCGCTCGCCGAGGCCGAGGAGTACTCCGACATCGAGTTGCGGGTCGCCGAGGGCACCAACGACCCCTCCGCGCAGATCAGTCACATCGAGACCTTCATCAACGAGGGCGTGGACGCCATCGTCCTCCTCCCCACCGATGGCGCCGCCCTGACCCGCATCGCCATCGAGGCGATGGAGGCCGGTATCCCGGTGGTCAACGTCGACCGCGAGTTCTCCAGCGAGTTCGCGGCCCGCACCACCATCCTGGGGGACAACTACGGCATGGGGATCTCGGCCGGCACCCACGCCTGCTCCCTGATCGAGGAGAACGGCATGGGGGACGCGGTGATCGCGGAGATCGCCGGCATGGACTCCCTGCCGCTGACCCAGGACCGCTCGCAGGGCTTCGCCGACGCCCTGGAGGCCTGTGGTCAGGATGTCGACCACCGGGTCGCGGCCGAGTTCACCGTCGAGTCGGGGGAGGCCACGGCCTCCAACCTGCTGCAGGCCGTTCCCGAGATCGACATCATCTGGAACCACGACGACGACCAGGGGGTCGGCGTCAAGGCGGCCTTCGACAATGCCAACCGCGATGAGTTCCTCTTCATCGGCGGGGCCGGTTCGGCCAACGCCATGCGATGGATCCGGGAAGGGGAGATGGAGGCCACCGTGCTCTACCCGCCGACCCAGGCCGCCGACGGCATCCGGCTGGCCCGGCTGCTCGCCCAGGGCAAGGGCATGTCCGACCTGGTGCAGGTCGAGGTGCCCCGCCGCATCGTCCTCGACGCCCCGGTGGTGACCGCCGAGAACGTCGAGCAGTATCTCCCGCTGGGCTTCGAGTCCTGATGCGGGTCACCGAGCGGAACACCGTCCCGCCGCCTCCCGCCGGGAGCACCGGGCGGCGGGACGGAGGAAATCCAGGGGGCCGCCCCGGCCCGGAAGGGAAGACCCGATGAGTGCGATCGGAACACCCCACGGCACCCCGCGTGGCGGAGGAGCCGCCGGGGCGCCGGAACTGCGCGTCGGGATGGTCGGCTACGCCTTCATGGGCATGGCCCACTCGCAGGGATGGCGCAACGCCCGCAGCTTCTTCACCCCACCGATTCGGCCGCGGCTGACCGCCCTGGTCGGACGCGACCGGGAGGCCGCAGCCGATGTGGCCGACCGGTTCGGATGGCAGGACGTGGAAACCGATTGGCGGTCACTCCTCGAGCGGGACGACATCGACCTGATCGACATCTGCACCCCCGGCGACACCCACGCCGAGATCGCCGTCGCCGCGCTGGAGGCGGGCAAGCACGTGCTGTGCGAGAAACCCCTCGCCAACACCGTCGCCGAGGCCGAGACCATGGCCGCCGCCGCGCGGGCCGCCGCCGGCCGGGGCGTGCGATCCATGGTCGGGTTCACCTACCGGCGGGTCCCCGCCCTGGCGCTGGCGCGCCGCCTGGTGGCCGAGGGCCGGCTGGGCGAGCTGCGCCACGTGCGCGCCCAGTACCTCCAGGATTGGCTCACCGATCCGTCCGTCCCCATGAGTTGGCGGATGACCAGGGAACGGGCCGGTTCGGGGGCCCTGGGGGACATCGGTGCCCACATCGTGGACCTGACCCGGTACCTCACCGGAGAGCACCTCGTCGGCGTCACGGCTCTCGGGGACACCTTCGTCCGAGAACGCCCCCTGCCCGAGGGCGGGGGCACCGCGCCGGTCACCGTGGACGACGCGGTCGTCTTCATCGGCCGCCTCTCCGACGGCACCCCCGCCACCTTCGAGGCCACCCGGTGCGCCACCGGCCGCAAGAACGCCATCCGGATCGAACTCAACGGCTCCCGGGGCAGCCTGGCCTTCGACTTCGAGGACATGAACGTCCTCCATCTCCACGAGGGGGGAACCGACGGGGACACCACCACCCGTGGCTTCACCCGGATCCTGGTCACCGAACCCGACCACCCCTACGCGGGCGCCTGGTGGCCGCCCGGCCACGTCCTGGGGTACGAACACGCCTTCGCCCACCAGGCCACCGACCTGCTCATCGCCATCGCGGAGGGCAGCGACCCCGAGCCCTCCTTCGAGGACGGCCTGCACGTCCAGCGCGTCCTGGACGCCGTCCAGACCAGTGTGGAGCGGGGCAGCGCCTGGACCGCCATCGACCCCGGCGTCCCCGCCGGAAGCCCCCCGCCGACGAAGGAGGAACCGATCCCGTGAGCCGACCCATCACCCTGTTCACCGGCCAATGGGCCGACCTGCCGTTCCGGGAGGTGGCCCGACTGGCCGCCGAATGGGGCTACGACGGACTGGAGATCGCCTGCTGGGGCGACCACCTGGACGTGTGGCGGGCGGTGGAGGACGAGGACTACCTGAAGTCGCGCACCGACATCCTGGCCGAGTACGGCCTCGGCGTCTGGACGATCTCCAACCATCTCAAGGGCCAGGCGGTCTGCGACGACCCCATCGACTTCCGACACCGTGCCATCGTCTCCGACCGGGTCTGGGGTGACGGCGACCCCGAGGGGGTCCGCCGGCGCGCGGCCGAGGAGATGAAACACACCGCCCGGGTGGCCGCCCGACTCGGCGTCGACACCGTTGTCGGCTTCACCGGTTCATCCATCTGGAAGTATCTGGCGATGTTCCCGCCGGTGCCGCAGGAGGTCATCGACGCCGGTTACCGGGACTTCGCCGACCGCTGGAACCCGATCCTGGACGTCTTCGACGAGGAGGGGGTGCGTTTCGCCCTGGAGGTCCACCCCTCCGAGATCGCCTACGACCACTGGTCCACCGTGCGGACCCTGGAGGCCGTGGGTCATCGCGAGGCGTTCGGCCTCAACTGGGACCCCAGCCACATGATCTGGCAGGACATCGATCCCGCCGGTTTCCTGATGGACTTCCGGGACCGCATCTACCACGTGGACTGCAAGGACACCCGGCGCAACACCGGGGACGGCCGCAACGGCCGCCTCGGATCGCACCTCCCCTGGGGCGACCCGAGGCGTGGCTGGGACTTCGTCTCCACCGGGCGCGGGGATGTGCCGTGGGAGAAGTGCTTCCGGGTGCTCAACCACATCGGCTACGCCGGTCCGATCTCCATCGAGTGGGAGGACGCCGGTATGGACCGGCTGCGCGGCGCACCCGAGGCACTGAGACTGGTCCGCGACCTGCTGTTCGACCCTCCCACGGCATCCTTCGACGCCGCCTTCAGCGCCTCCGACTGACCCCGACCGCGCCCCTTCCGGGGACCCGGCACGGCGGCCCCGACCCCGTGTCCC
>NZ_VKHT01000541.1 GCF_014141535.1 Streptomyces alkaliphilus
GGGCCGCCCTGGCCCTGGACCCGGCCGAACTCTCCATCCTGCGCAGCCTGGTGGTTCAACTGCTCGAACTGGTGGGTCCCCCGGGCGCGGCCGGTGACGGGTCGGACGGGGGTACGGATCCGCTGGAGGCGTTGTTCGCCGAGGGGCCCACGGAGCCGCCCTCGGATCCGGCACTGGCCCGGCTCTTCCCCGACGCCTACGGGGGGCCGGGGGATTCCCCGGACGAGGAGACCCGGCGGTGGGCGGCGGAGTTCCGTCGGTTCACCGAGCCCGACCTGCGGACCCGCAAGCGGGAGGACGGCCTGGCGGTGGTGCGGTCGCTGGACGCCGTGGCGGCCGACGGATCGGTACCCGGCGGCGGGGGCGTGGTGCGGTTGGACGCGGAGGGGGCCCGCCGATGGCTCGGCACCCTCAACGATCTGCGGCTGGCGGTGGGGGCGAGACTGGGCATCGAGGACGACGAGACCTCGGATCGCCTCATCGCCCTGCCCGATCACGATCCGCGCAAACCGATGGCGATGGCCTATCTCTGGCTCGGCTTGTTGCAGGAGTCATTGTTGGAAACACTCATGACATAAGTCAGGAGTGTTCCGGGGTGAAACCCCTGACGCGTTCTTCGGGCGCGCCGGGGGTTTTTCCTCGACTCCGATGCGTGCGCGGGAGGGCCCTTCGCTATACGGAGCGTGATATTCAGTATCCGCTATGCGGACATCGGCACTGGGTGTAGGGGGCATGTGTCCTCTTTGTGGTGAAATGTCGATGTGTTAACTCGACCGTTATCCGAACGTGTGATCCAGGCCACATGACGAATATCGCTCTCCGTGGTAGGAACGCACATCCGAATGTTTTCGGGGTTCACCCTCACCCCGGCGGCTCGTCGGAAATACCGCACCATCGGCATCATTCCGTGCCTTCATTCGTCCCCGCAGCAACCCGCCAGAGGTAATCCATGGATGAAACGACCTGGGCCGATACGGTCGCAGACAAGATCAACGGCTGGGTGGAACCGTTCGCCAACGTCATGGGAGACATCGTCTTCTTCAACTTCGACGTCGGCGGCGCCACGATCATGCCCATCGTGTTGTGGCTGGTCATCGCCGGTCTGATCTTCAGCGTCTACTTCGGTCTGGCGCAGGTGCGCCACCTCAAGACGGCTCTCAAGGTCGTGCGGGGCAAGTTCGACAGCCCCAACGCCCCCGGTGAGGTCACCCACTTCCAGGCCCTGACCTCGGCCCTCTCCGGTACCGTCGGCCTCGGCAACATCGCCGGTGTGGCCATCGCGATCTCCATCGGTGGCCCCGGCGCCGTCTTCTGGATGATCCTCTGCGGTCTGCTCGGCATGGCGACCAAGTTCGCCGAGTGCACCCTGGGCGTCCGCTACCGCGTGGTCCACGCCGACGGGACCGTCTCCGGCGGCCCGATGCACTACCTGCGCAAGGGCCTCGCCGAGCGCGGGCTGCCCGGGCTGGGCAAGGTCCTCGCCTGGGGCTCCGCCCTGATGATCGTCGCCTTCACCTTCTTCGGCGGCAACCTCTTCCAGGTCAACCAGTCCCTGGAGCAGCTCACCACCGAGACCGGTGGCGGGGACAGCTTCTTCGCCGGCAACACCGGCGCCATCCTGTACGGCATCGTGCTGTCGGTGCTGGTCGGCCTGGTGATCCTGGGCGGCATGAAGTCCATCGGCAAGGTCACCAGCCGTCTGGTGCCCTCCATGGCGATCATGTACGTGAGTGCCTGTCTCATCGTCATCCTGTGGAACATCACCGCCGTCCCGGACGCGCTGATGACCATCGTGACCGAGGCGTTCAACCCGTCCGGCATCGCCGGTGGTCTGCTCGGTGCCCTGATCGTCGGCTTCCAGCGCGCGGCCTTCTCCAACGAGGCCGGCATCGGCTCCGCCCCGATCGCCCACTCCGCGGTGAAGACCAAGCGTCCGGCCACCGAGGGTCTGGTCGCCATGCTGGAGCCGTTCATCGACACCGTCGTGATCTGCACCATGACCGCCGTGACCATCATCGTCGCCTCCGGCCCGCTCTACGAGGCCCGCCGCGCCGGCGACGACTCGATCAACGGCATCGCGATCACCGCCGACGCCTTCCAGACCGCTCTGCCGTGGTTCTCCGGCCTGCTGACCCTGGCCGTGATCCTCTTCGCCTTCTCCACGCTGATCACCTGGAGCTACTACGGTCTGAAGTCCTGGGCCCACATCTTCGGTGGCTCCCGGACCAGCGAGATGGTCTACAAGGCGCTGTTCTGCGGCATGGTCATCATCGGCGCCCTGCTGCCGCTGATGACCCTGGTCGACCTGACCGACTCCTTCCTCTTCCTGGCCGCGGTGTTCAACATCATCGGCCTCTACCTGCTGGCCCCGGTGGTCAAGCACGAGCTGAACCGGGTGCTGGAGTACATCCGCCGCCGCGAGGCCGGCGAGACCGACGAGGAGATCGACGCCTCCGAGGCCGCCTCCGTCGGCGCCCCGGCCGGCGCCGGCGACGACGGGGAGCCCGGGGAGAAGGTCACCATCGAGAAGTGATCACCGACCGGTCCGTCGGGCACGCCCCGACGGGCCGGCGGCCGGCCGGCCCCGGGGACACCCCGGGTCCGGTCGGCCCCGGACACATCCGGGACACCGTGCGCGGCCGGCGCTCCGCTCCACGAGGCATCCGGCCGCACGGACACCGACCCCGCCCCGCTCACGCGCCCCCACCCGGGGACGCGCCGGCGGGTCGGTTCGGGGGCCCGGTCCGTACCGCTCGGGGGTACGGACCGGGCCCCTGCCCGTCTCCGGGGGGCGCCGGCTATCCTGGCGCCCATGCTGACCATCACCCGGGACATCCACGACCGCATCGTGGCCCACGCCCGGCGGGACCACCCCGACGAGGCATGCGGCGTCGTCGCCGGCCCCGCCGGCACCGACCGCCCCGAGCGCTTCATCCCCATGCTCAACGCGGCCCGCTCGCCCACTTTCTACGAGTTCGACTCCGGGGACCTGCTGAAGCTGTACCGGGAGCTGGACGACCGGGACGAGGAGCCGGTGATCGTCTACCACTCCCACACCGCCACCGAGGCGTACCCCTCGCGCACCGACATCACCTACGCCAATGAGCCCGGCGCGCACTACGTGATCGTCTCCACCGCGGAGTGCGGCAACGACGAGGGGCCGGTGTCGTTCCGCTCCTTCCGGATCGTGGACGGCGAGGTGACCGAGGAGGAGGTCCGGGTCGTCGAATCCCACGCCGCGTGACCGGCTCCATCGCATACCGTGACCGGGCGTCCGCATGGCGGGACGCCTCGGTCCGCATCACGGGACGCACTTCCGGAGTCCCGGTCGGGAATCGTTACGATGACCGCATGGTTGTCCCGGACGTGAGAACTGAGCCGCAGCCGCCGCTGCTCGTCGAGCGTCTGCACATCGATCTGTGCCGCCTCGCCGGCGCCCTGTGTCGGCGCCCACCGGGCCGCGTCCACTGACGCCCCGGGCGGCCGGCGGGGCGTTCGCCCCCCGGTCGGACCCGCCGCGGCCCCCCGGGATCGGTGATCACCCGCACGC
>NZ_VKHT01000542.1 GCF_014141535.1 Streptomyces alkaliphilus
GTCCCCGTCCGATCCCTCCCCCGCGTGCGGTCCCGACCACGGGGATCGCCGTGGTCCGCGTCGTCCCCGGCGGGGGTCGGCGGTGGGTCCGGCGCTGGTGCTCGCCTGCGTGGCGCTGATCGGTCTGGCCACCCCCTCGGTGGCGGAGCCGCACGATCCCGACCGGCACGACGCGGGGCACCACGAACGGGACAGGCACGAGCCGGACAAGCACGGGGGAGACAAGCACGACCCCTCCCACCACCGTGGTGAGGTGATCATCACCCCGGTGGCCCCGCACCCGGGAAGTGAGGTGCGCCTGCGGGTCTTCGGCTGTCGGGACAACCACGGCACCGCGCACTCCGAGGCGTTCGTGACCGAGGTCCGGCTGGGGCCGGCCACCGGGGGCGGCCTGGTCGGCGAGGCACGGATCTCCTCCACCATCGCGCCCGGGACGTACGCCGTCGACGTCTCCTGCGACGGCCGCCCGAAGGCGGTGAGCGGACGGGTGACGGTGGTGGCGAAGCACAGCCCCCGCCCCGAACCCCCGCACAAGCCGCACCACCCGACGGCACCGGTGAAGGCGGGCGGCGGCGGTACGGCCGACGAGCGCGCCCCGGAGGCGGAGGGCTCGGCCCCCGCCGTGCCGCTCGCCTCCCCGGCCGCCGGCTCCGCCTCGGGGCCGGGCCCGCTCCTGGCGCTCCTCGGGGCCCTGGGGGTCGCGGGTGTGACGGGGTTCCGGGTGCTCCGCCGGCGCCGCGCGGCCGGCGGGGGTCGTTGAGCGGGCGGTCGGGATGACCGCCGTGACCACCGGACGCCCCACCGGCGGACGCGGCGCGCTCACCGCCCTGACCTGGGCCGTCCTGTTGTTCGGCCTGTGGCTGTGGGGCAAGGAGTTGACGGGCGGTGAGCCGGACGTCGGAGGACCGGTCCGGCTGGCCGACGGGCGGGTGCTGCCCGCCCCGGTGCTCCCCCTGGACGGGGACGCGGTGCCGGTGCGCCTGGAGATGGACGGTCCGATGCTGCGGGCGGAGGTGATCGAGCGCGGCGTCGAACCGGAGGGCGGCGTGGAGCCGCCGCCCTTCGAGGCGGCGGACACCGCGGGGTGGTTCCGGGACGGGCCCGTGCCGGGGGCGGAGGGCGCGGCCCTGCTGGTGGGGCATGTGGACACCGACACCGGGCGGGCCGTCTTCTACGACCTGAGCACGGTGGAGCCGGGCGCCGAGGTGGAGGTGTTGCGCTCGGACGGCCGGACCGCGGTCTTCACCGTCGAACGGGTGGATGTGGTGGAGCGCTCGGCCTTCGACCCGGAGGTGGTGTACGGGCCGCACCGGGAGGGGCGGGCGGAGCTGCGCCTGATCACCTGTGGCGGGGAGTTCGACGCCGAGCGGAGCGCCTACTCGGCGAACGTGGTGGTCTCCGCCTACCTGACGGAGACCCGGGATCCCCCGGAACCGGCCCGGACCGACCCCTGACCCGGGTTCCGACCCGGGCCCGGTCGGCCCGGAGCGTCCGCCGTCGGACCCGTGGGACCCGTCGGTGGAGGCCGGGTTCGACGGCGGACGGGCCCGGCCTCAGCCGAGGAGCTCCCTCAACTCCGGGGCGAGCGCCCGGAAGGCGCGCCCACGGTGACTGATGGCGTTCTTCTCCGCCGGGCTCAGCTCGGCGCAGGTGCGGGTCTCCCCCTCAGGCTGGAGGATCGGGTCGTAACCGAAGCCGCCCTCCCCCGCCGGGGCCCGGCGCAGGCTGCCGGACAGGCGTCCGACGGTGACCCGTTCGGTGCCGTCGGGCAGGGCGAGAGCGGCGGCGCACGCGAAGTGGGCGCCCCGGTGCCCGTCGGGGATGCCGTCGAGTTGGGCCAGCAACAGTTCCAGGTTGGCGCGGTCGTCCCCGTGCCGGCCGGACCAACGGGCGGAGAGGATGCCGGGGGCGCCACCGAGGACGTCCACGCACAGGCCGGAGTCGTCGGCGAGGGCGGGCAGTCCGGTCGCCCGGGCCAGGGCGTGCGCCTTGAGCAGCGCGTTCTCCTCGAAGGTGACGCCGGTCTCGGCGATCTCGCCCACCCCGGGGAAGGCGTCGGCGCCGAGGAGTTCGCGGTGCACGCCCATCTCGCCGAGGATGGCGCGCAGTTCGGCCACCTTGTGCGTGTTGCGGGTGGCGAGCACCAGGCGGTCGCCGGTGCCCGGGGCGGACGATCGGGGGGCGTCGCTCATGCCGCCAGGGCCTCCTTCTGCTTCTCGGTGAGCACGGCGCAACCGAGTTCGCCGAGGTCGAGCAGGGCGGTCAACTCGGTGCGGGCGAAGGGCGCGCCCTCGGCGGTGCCCTGCACCTCGACGAAGCGGCCGTCGCCGGTGCACACCACGTTCATGTCGGTCTCGGCCCGCACGTCCTCCTCGTAGCAGAGGTCGAGCAGGGGGGCGCCGTCCACGATACCGACGCTGACGGCGGCGACGGTGCCGGTCAGCGGGCGGGCGGAGGCCTTGACCAGCTTGTTGCGGCGGGCCCAGTCCACGGCGTCGGCCAACGCCACGTACGCGCCGGTGACGGCGGCGGTGCGGGTGCCGCCGTCGGCCTGGAGGACGTCGCAGTCCAGGACGATCGTGTTCTCGCCGAGTGCGGAGAAGTCCACCACGGCGCGCAGCGAGCGGCCGATCAGCCGGGAGATCTCGTGGGTGCGCCCGCCGATCCGGCCGCGCACCGACTCGCGGTCGCCACGGGTGTTGGTGGAACGGGGCAACATCGAGTACTCGGCGGTGACCCAGCCCTTGCCGCTGCCCCGGCGCCAGCGGGGAACGCCCTCGGTGACGCTGGCGGTGCACAGGACCCGGGTGTCCCCGAAGGAGATGAGAACGGAACCTTCTGCGTGCTTGCTCCAGCCGCGTTCGATGGTGACGGGGCGGAGCAGGTCGGGGGTACGGCCGTCGATGCGTGACATGCCGGCGAGCCTAGTCCCCGCCGGGGTCGGAGCCGGTCGCCGGGGCGCGCCCGGCGGGGGCGGTCGGCCGGCCGACCGCGCCGCGCGGGACGTCCCGGCGGCGGCGCGGGCGGTGCGGTCCGGGACGGCGCGGGTGCCGCCCCGGGGTCTCACATGAGGTCCTCGATCTCGGAGGCCAGCGGGTCGGCCTCCGGTCCGACGACGACCTGCACGGCGGTGCCCATCGACACCACGCCCATGGCGCCGGCGGCGCGCAGGGCCGCCTCGTCCACCAGCGAGGGGTCCTCCACCTCGGTGCGCAGCCGGGTGATGCATCCCTCGACCTCGACGATGTTGTCGATGCCGCCGAGGCCGGCGACGATGCGCTCGGCCTTCCCGGCGAGGTCGCCGCCTCCGCGTGCCGCCATGGCCGCCTCCCTGCTCGTCGGTCGTTCGTCGGTCCCACCCCTCGTCCCCCTCCCGGGAAGCCCGGGAGGGGGACGGGCGCGGCTCAGCATACGGGCGGCGCCGGCGACGTCCGGGAACCCCGAACGCCTTTTGACCCGTGCCGCCGTGTGGTCATAATGAGCCGCGCCCAAAATGGTGTAGACCACCCTACCCGGAAGGGTGTACGCGACCGCTCCCGGAAC
>NZ_VKHT01000543.1 GCF_014141535.1 Streptomyces alkaliphilus
GGGTGGGTGTCACCTCTGTGGTCATGGGACCTCCGCGGGCTCGGTCGTGGGACCGGCCCCGGGCCCGGTGCGATCCGGTGTTTCCCGTGACCTCCGCAGCGGTGCCGGTGCTTGATGCTACCGAGCCCGCCGGCGGGTGGGGTCGCCGGGCCGCCCCGATGGCCGGGGATCACCCCCACGGGTGACCCGGGGGGCGGCGAAGCCGGCCGAAATCGATCGTCCGACGGCCGGGTAACGCCGAGGGGCACCCGGGGTATTCCCCACCCCGGGTGCCCCGGGAGCCCCGGCACGGGGCGCGCTACGCACCCGTCCCGGGGCCGGCGCTCCCGGTGTCCGCAGGGGCGGGGCGGGACCGGGCCCACCAGTCGGCGTCCAGGACGCCCTCGGCGACGATCTCGGCGGGGCCGGTCATGGTGATCCCGCCGTCGGCGTCCTCGGTGATGACGAGGCTGCCACCGGGCAGGTCCACGGTGTAGCGCAGGGGCGCGCCCGGTTCGGGGGTCCGCCCGTCGCGGCGGGCCGTGGCGACCATGACGGCGCAGGCGCCGGTGCCGCAGGACCGGGTCTCGCCGGAGCCGCGTTCGTGGACCCGCATGGCGACGTGCGCCGGTCCGCGGTCGACCACGAACTCCACGTTGACGCCGTCCGGGTAGACGCTCGCGGGGGCGACGGCGGGCGGCTCGGTGAGGGGACCGGCGTCAGCGAGGTCGTCGACGAAGACCACGGCGTGCGGGTTGCCCATGTCGATCCACCGACCGGGGCGCACACGCTCCCCCACGGTCACGGTGATCGTCTCGTCCGGCCCGCCGGGCAGCCGGGCGCGGCCCATCTCCACGGTGGGGTCGCCGTCGGCGGTCAGGTGGACGCGTCGGACACCGGCCCGGGTGGCGACCGGGACGAGCCCCTCCTTCACCAGGCCGGCGCGCAGCAGGTACCGGGCGAAGACCCGCACGCCGTTGCCGCACATCTCCGCGACGCTCCCGTCGGCGTTGCGGTAGTCCATGAACCACTCGGCGGTGTCGGCGAGCGACCGCCCCTCCTCGATCGCGGCCGAGCGCACCACCCGCAACAGACCGTCGCCACCGATACCGGCGCGGCGGTCGCAGAGCCGGGCGACGGCGGCGGGCGGGAGATCCAGGAGACCGTCGTGGTCGGGGATGATGACGAAATCGTTCTCGGTGCCGTGCCCCTTGAGGAAGGGCACCGGGCGGGGTGCGCTGCTCACGGCTCGATCGTACGGCCCGGGCGCCGGGCACGGTGAGGCGACCGGCAGCCGGGAGACCCGGTGCCGGAAGGGCTCAGCGCAGGCCGGCGACCCGGTGGGCGGCCAGCAGGGCGAGCAGGACAAGTCCGGCCGCGTACAGCAGGAGCACCCGCCAGTCGGGACGCCGCCCGGAGCCGGGTGGCGGCAGGCCCGGCCAGGTGTAGCCGACCCGGCGGGCCGCGATCACGCCCCAGCCGGCGGCGCTGCACCCGATCAGCAGCCCCAGCATCGCGACCACGGCTCCCGCCTCGTCGAAGGCGAAGGCCAGCGGGAAGGCGAACATCAGGGAGCCGAGGAGGCTGAACAGCACGATGGGCGCCAGTTGGAGCAGGCGCATCCGGCGCTGGGGACGCAGCTCGGCGTAGGACTCGTCGCCCTGCTCGTCCCCGTCGTCGCGGATGTCCCCATCCGTCCGGTCGCCGTCCGTCCCGTCGCCCGGGGGGCCGGCCGGGGAACGCGTCGCGTCGGTGTCGCCGGACGGTGGGCCGCCGGTCGGCTCGGTTCGCGGGAAGGGGACGGTCTCCCCCGACTCGGTCGACCCGGTCGGGGCGTGGCCCGACCGCGGGTCATCGGGAACGGAACGGGACTCCGCGGCGTGCGCCGAGGGCCGGTCGGGCTCCCCGACACCGGTCGCCCGTCCACTGGTCCCGCGAGGGCCGGCCTCCATCGCCTCATGCCCTCCCTACCCGCACGACGGATCACGCTTCCGAGTTTCCGACTGTTACCGGTGCAACATCGGCATGGCTCGATGATGGCACGGCGGAAGGGAGCGCCCCGGCCTCCGGAGCGACCCGATGCCATCACGTGATCAGGATGTGACCGACGGTTCGAGCAGGGCCCCGGCGGCGGCGGTGAGCTCCCCGCGCGCCCCGGCCGACCCGTCCAGCCACCGCACCCGGGCCTCCCGGCGGAACCAGCTGTCCTGTCGGCGGGCGAAGCGGCGGGTGGCCCGGACGGTCTCCTCGCGGGCCTCCTCCTCGGTGCACTCCCCCGCCAGCGCGGCGAGGATTTGCTGGTAGCCCAGGGCCCGGGAGGCGGTACGGCCCTCCCGCAGCCCCTCGGCCTCCAGCCGGCGGACCTCCTCCACCAGCCCGGCCCGCCACATCCGGTCCACCCGCTCGGCGATGCGGTGGTCCAGTTCCGGCCGGGGGACCCGGATGCCGATGTGCAGGGTCGGGTAGTGGGAACGGTCCCCGTCGGGGCCCGGGAGGCGGCCGGTGAAGGTGCCTCCGGTGATCTCGATGACCTCCAGGGCCCGCACCACCCGGCGGCCGTTGCCCGGCAGGATGGCCCGGGCGGCGGCGGGGTCGAGGGTCGCGAGGCGGGCGTGCAGGGCACCGCTGCCGAACTCCGCCAGTTCCGCCTCCAGCCGGGCGCGGACCGCCGGGTCGGTGCCGGGGAAGTCCAGTTCGTCGACAACACCCCGGATGTAGAGGCCGGAGCCGCCCACCAGGATCGGCACCCGGCCGGCGGCCAGCAGGCGGTCGATCTCGGCCCGGGCCAACCGCTGGTACTCGGCGACGGTCGCCGTGCGGCGCACGTCCCACACGTCGAGCAGGTGGTGCGGCACACCGCCGCGCTCCTCCGGGGGGAGCTTGGCGGTGCCGATGTCCATGCCCCGGTACAGCTGCATCGAGTCGGCGTTGACGATCTCGCCGCCCATGCGGTGGGCCAGGGCGATGGCCAGGTCGGACTTGCCGGCGGCGGTGGGGCCGACCACGGCGACGACCCGGAACGGGGCGGGGGGCGGGCTGCTCATCCGATCAGTCTCGCAGAAGTGTCCGCCTCCCCCGGCCCGGATCGGCGCTCGGGGCGCTCCCCGTCGCGGTGCCAGATGGCGACGGGGTAGGCCACACCGTAGGGGGCGTCGTCGTGGAGGAGTTCGCCGCGCAGCTCTCCCTCCCCGGCGGGGGCCGCGGCCCCCGCGTCCGCGGCTCCGGCCAACACCTGCCACCCGGGTCGGCCGACGGCCCGCAGTTCCGCGGCGAGGGTTGAGTCCAACGCGGCCAGGGCGGCGGTGTCCACGGCGGCGAGGGCGGCGGAGACACCGGCGTCGAACCCCTCGGCCCGGTCGTCGTGCCAGCCCGGGGCCCGCGGGCCCCGACAGGCGCTGCCGTCCCCCATGACCAACAGGGCCACCCGGTCATCGGGCCCGCCGGCGACCAGTTCCCGGCCCACCTCCCGGCAGCGCTCCGGTGAGAGGTCCGGGGGCAGGACCAGGCCCGAGATCGGCGGGGGCACGGGGACGCCCCCGGCGTCGGTCCCGGTGACCTCCC
>NZ_VKHT01000544.1 GCF_014141535.1 Streptomyces alkaliphilus
GGGGGCCGGGGCGGTGGGCGATGGCCTCGGTGATGACCGCGACCACGGCCGGGGCCAGGTCCGGGTCATCGGCGAGGATGTCCAACCCGGCGTCCAGCCGGGCCGCCCGCTCGCTCACGCTCTCCCCCTCCACGCCCAACCACAGGTCCGGGTCGGTGCCAAGCGAGAGTTCGAGGTAGTCGTTGTGGTCGCGCACCTCGTGCCGACCGATGAAGCTCTTCACAGCAGGTCTCTCCTGTCGGACACACCACACGGCGCCCCGCCCCGGATCGGGGCGGGGCGCCGTGTGGTGGGCTGGATGGTCGGACGGTCAGCGGGTGCTCTTGAGCTGGGCGTCGCGGCGGGACTGGGCGTTGCGCTCGGCGACCTTGCGCCGCAACTCCTCGCGCCGCTGCTCCTCGCGCTCCTTCTCGGTCGGCGCGGTGGTGGCGATACGATCCACGGCAGGATCACTCCCTAGTTCGGTTAGGTGTGGGTGGTCCAGGCCCCGGCCGGTGTTCCAGCACCCTCCGGGGCCGTCTGGTTTCGCGGAGCTGACAGCTCCCCTCACCGCCGGTACCGGACCGGCGGATCGGGCAGGCATCAGAGCCCGCACAAGTCCTTCAAGCGACCGGCATCACCACAGGTGAGAGGCCGATCTACCGCCTTTCGTCGGGGAGGCGGTGACCCACGTCTGTTCAGTTCTCAAGGACCGGGTGCTTCCTTCGGCGCCGTTTCACGGGACACCTCCGGGCACTGCGCAGGGCAGCCCAAAGAAGGCCCTGCGCTGCTCTGCTCTGCTTGCGCTGAGCGGAACACGAGGACCGTACCGCTATTCGCGAATAGCGGCAAGGATGCCCTGTCAGTCGATGCGCTTACTGTGTAAAGCAGCAAGGTTGTAGAGACGCCTGAACCAGATGGGAGACGCTGGTGAGCGGCAATGAGTGGGTACACGCGTCCGCGCCATACGTGCGGCCACGGAAGCCGGGTGAACAGGACGCGTGGAGCGAGGAGGCCGCGAAGAAGGGCCGTCGGGGCACTCAACGCATCGTTCATGCGCTCCAAGTGCCGGCACCGGCCGAGGTTGCCGCAGCTCTCGGTGTGGTCGAGGGTTCGGCAGTCATCGAACGCCGCAGGACCATCTACCTCGATGGAGAGGCCACAGAGCTGACGAACACCTACTACCCGATGGCCATCGCAGGAGGTACGCGCCTGGCCGAACCCACCAAGATCCCCGGAGGGGCGGTAAGTCTGTTGGCCGAGCTTGGGTACATCGCCCGGATTGTCCGGGAGGACGTGCGGGCCCGGATGCCGGAGGAGAGCGAGCGGACCATGTTGGCACTCGCGCCGGGCGTTCCCGTTCTGGAGCTGATCCGCCGCACGGCAGACGCTTCGGCTCCGTTCCAGGTGGATGTATCCGTCTTCCCTGCAACCATCCAGCGGCTTCGCTACGAGATGAAGGTTGGTTGATCAAAGGTGCCCAAGGCAGACGAAGACGCGGTTGATCGTCGCCCGCTTCACGAGCGGATCGCAGCGGATCTCCGCGACGAGATCATGTCCGGCGATCTGCGCCCCGGCGCGAGCCTCCCGTCAACGCTCCGGCTGAAGGAGCGGTTCAAGGCGTCGAACGCGACCGTGCAGAAGGCGCTCCAGGTCCTCAAGGATGAACGGCTCGTGGTCGGCCGGGCAGGAGCCGCCGTGACCGTTCGGGAGCACCGCCAAGAGACCATCCGTCCGGCCGACTTCGGCGCCCCCGCAGAAGCGGGCAAGCCCTACCGCTGGCTCACGGAGGCCGGCAAGAGAGGGAAGCGCGGCAGCATCCAACTGCTCGATGTCGCGGAATGCCGCCCGCCGGCAGACGTCGCCATGGCCATGGAGCTCCCGGAAGAGGGAACCGCCATTGTTCGGCACCAGGTCCTCTCGCACGACGGGGAACCGGTGGAGCTGGTGGCCTCCTACTATCCGATCGAGATCGCCCGGGGAACCGCGCTCGCCGATCAGCGAAAGATCAAGGGCGGCACGCCCACTCTGCTCGCGGAAATGGGGTTCCCGCCCCGGCTCACCGTGGACCGGGTGTCCGCGCGGATCCCCACGCAGGAACAGTACGAAGCGCTGAGACTGCCCACTGACCTACCGGTCCTTCGTACGCTGCGAGTGGTGTACAGCGACGATGAGCGACCGATCGAGGTCACCTTGATGACCAAGGCCGGGCACCTTTATGAGCTTCAGTACGAGTTCACATGAGGGTCACGGTGGCGGGGACTCGCGCGAAGGGATGGGCGTTGGCGTACGCCCACGCGTACGCCAACAGGGGCGTACAACCGCAGACACCCGAACCCATCACGAGCCGCACCCTTAAAGCCCTGCTCAGGACAGACGCCGCCTGAAAAGCGGAAGGTCGCCGGTTCGACCCCGGCCCCAGCCACCATACACAGAAGCCTCCTGACAGGATCCTGTCAGGAGGCTTTCGTACGTGGTGGCCGGGCGCACCGTCGTGACGCCGGCCACGGCGATCGCCCCCGTGCACCGTCCGGCCCCCCTCCGCACTGTCGCGATGTCCTTGATATACGGATGGGAGGAGGCTGCCATGGCGTCACAGAGTCCCGCCTCGCAGCTTGCCGACATCCGCAGGGCCGCCGGACTGACCCAACGGGAGCTCGCCGAGTTGTCGGGGGTGGCCCAGCCCGACATCGCGGCATACGAAAACGGCACGCGCCACCCTTCCCCGAGGATGCTGGCGCGCCCGGCCGCCGCCGGACCGCGCGCCTCCGTGGCACTCGCCCGACACAAGGCCAAGGTGAAAGCACTCGCCGCACACCACAAGGCGCTCAGCGTGAAGGTCTTCGGATCCGTCGCCCGCGGCGAGCACCGCCCCGGCAGCGACCTCGACCTGCTGGTGACCTTCGCTCCCGACGCCTCCCTGTTCGACCGGATCGAACTGGCCCGGGACCTCGAAGACACCCTCGGCGTGAAAGTCGATGTCGTCAGCGCGGATGGACTGCGCGAAAGCCACGCCTCCATCGCGGCGGAAGCGAAACCCCTGTGACCGCGTCCCAACCCGGATCACCCGACCAAGAGCCCCTCGACGCACGCACCCGGCAGACTCTTCACGACTTTCTCGACTTCGCCGCCACCGCCGCCCGGCTCGTCGCACGAGGCCGTGAAGCCCACGACGCCGACGAGATGCTCCGACTCTCCGGCGAGGCGATCCTTCACCGCATCGGTGAGGCCGTCGCCCGGCCGGCCAACGACTTCACCACGGCCCACCCCGAGGTTCGGTGGCGCGCGATGAAAGGCATGCGCGACCTCGTCGCCCACGACTACGGTGCCGTCGACCACGGCATCCCGTGGAACGCCATGGCGCACAACCTCCCCCAAGAGGCCGCCCACGTGCGGAGAATCCTCGACGGGGCCGGACTCCCGATCGCAATGACCGCCCCGCCCGTATTGACGGGTCGGTCTTTCCCCTGTCGTTCCCCCTTTCCCCTGTCGTTCCACGACAAAGGCCCATCGGCGGGTGGGCCGATGGACCTTCCGTTCGCCGACCGGCCGGGAC
>NZ_VKHT01000545.1 GCF_014141535.1 Streptomyces alkaliphilus
CTCCGGGCCCCTCCCCGGCCCCGTCACGACGCGGGGCGCCGCCCGTCTCCCCGGGCGCGGGAAGAGGGGCGGCGCCCCGGTGATCGGCGCCCCGGGCGCCGTGGTGCTCAGCCCACGACCGGCTCCAGCCGGATGGCGATGGAGTTGATGCAGTACCGCTGGTCGGTCGGGGTGTCGTAGCCCTCGCCCTCGAAGACGTGCCCCAGGTGACCGCCGCAGGTCGCGCAGCGGACCTCGGTGCGGGGGCGGCCCGGCAGCGAGTTGTCCGGCAGCAGCTCGACGGCGTCGGAGTCGGCCGGGTCGTAGAAGGACGGCCACCCGCAGTGGCTCTCGAACTTGGTGCCCGAGCGGAAGAGTTCGGTGCCGCAGCCCCGGCAGGTGTAGATCCCGACGGTCTTCGTCTCGTTGTACTCGCCGGTGAACGGCCGCTCCGTACCCGCCTCGCGGAGCACGTGGTACTCCTCCGGGGTGAGCTCCGAGCGCCATTCCTCGTCGGACTTCTCGACCTTGTATCCCATGATTCGGGGTGCTCCTCGGTCTCGGTTCAGTGCGTGCGCGACAGTCGGGCCAGGATCTCCGGCCCGAGGTCGGTGACGTCGCCCGCGCCCATGGTGACCACCAGGTCACCGGGGCGGGCCAGGTCGGCGACGGTCGCCGGGATGTCGGCGGCGTCGGCGTGACGGACGTCGGCGCCGGCCGACGCGGCGGACGCGACGACCAGTTCGGAGGTGATGCCGGGCAGCGGGTCCTCCCGTGCCGGGTAGATGTCCAGCACGAGCGAACGGTCGGCCAGGGCGAGGGCCCGGCCCATCTCCGTCCCCAGTTCACGGGTGCGGCTGAACAGGTGCGGCTGGTAGACCACCACGACCCGCCCGCCCTCGGCGGCCTCGCGCAGCGCCCGCAGGTCGGCGGTCATCTCGGTGGGGTGGTGGGCGTAGGAGTCGATGACCCGCACGCCCGCCTCCTCGCCGCGGATCTGCAGCCGGCGCGCCACCCCGGTGTAGGAGCCCAGTGCCCCGGCCAGTTCGGCGGCCGGCAGGCCGGCGGCCACGCCCGCGGCGAGCGCGGCGACGGCGTTGTGCGCGTAGTGCCGGCCGGGCACGTTCACCGCGAAGGACAGCTCCGAGCCGTCCAGCAGGACGGTGACCTCGCTCGCCAGGCCCTTGGGCAGCACCCGCAGCACCCGCACGTCGGCGTCCCCCGCATCACCGCAGGTCACCAGCCGGGGGGCGGTGTCACGGGCGCGCAGTCGGGCGGTCAGCTCCCGGGCGCCGGGCTCGTCGGCGTTCACCACCAGGGTGCCGCCGGGCCGGATCCGGTCGGCGAAGGCGAGGAAGGAGTCGTAGATCTCCTCGATGGAGGCGTAGTTGGCGTGGTGGTCCAACTCCGCGTTGAGGATGATCGCCACGTCGGGGGCGTAGTGCAGGAAGCTGCGGTCGCTCTCGTCGGCCTCGGCGACGAACCACTCCCCGCCGCCGCTCTCGGCGTTGGTTCCGGGGCCGGCGAGGTCGCCGCCGATGGCGTAGCCGGGCTCCAGGCCCATGGTGCGCAGGGCGACGGCGAGCATGGAGGTGGTGGTGGTCTTGCCGTGGGTGCCGGCGACGGCCAGCGCCCGGCGCCCCTCCATCACCCGGGCCAGCGCCTCGGCCCGGTGCAGCACCGGCAGGCCGCGCTCCCGGGCGGCGGCCAGCTCGGGGTTCTCCTCCCGGATGGCGCTGGAGATCACGACGCAGTCGGCGTCATCGGCCAGGTGCCCGGCCGCGTGGCCGATGTGCACGGTCGCGCCCAGCTCGCGCAGGGCCGCCGCCCCGGGGGACTCGCGGGCGTCGCTGCCGGCGACACGCACGCCGCGCTGGGCCAGGATTCTCGCGATGCCCGACATGCCCGCGCCCCCGATGCCGATGAAGTGCGGGTGTGCCATCCCGGCCGGACCTGCTGTCATGCGTGCGTCTCCCTCGTCGTGCGTGCCCATCGATTGTCGCACCGCGCGGGGGCGCGGAACGGCAACGGGGCCGGCCGACGGGAGATCGCGCGCGGGTGCGCGGGTGGGCCCGGCGCCGGCCGGGCGGGGCCCCGGGGTCGGCTCCGGGTCACTCCCCGTGCGCGAAGAGCTTGAGGACCGGTACCCCCACCCGGCGGCGGGCCCGCGAGGCCCAGTCACGGCGGAAGAACTCCTCGACGTAGTGCGGGTCGGTCAGCACCACCACCTCGTCGGCGCCGGTCTCGGTCACCACGGCGGCCAGCGCGTCGAGGGGATGGTCCTCGACGACCCGACCGACCGCCTGCGCCCCGAACGCCCGCAGCGCGTCCAGCGAGCGGAGCAGGCCCCGCTCGGCCGGCGGACGGGCGTCCTCGCCCTCGGGCTCGTCGCCCTCCCGGGCCGCCTCGCCGAACTCGCCGAGCGCCACGTCGTCCACGGCCCGCAACAACCGGTCGCGGTCCCCGCGCGGCCGCATGAGGACCACCACCGACTGCGGCTCATCGCCGTGCAGGGTGGTGATGAGTTCGACGTCCGCGGCCACCAGCGGCTTCTCGATCATGAGGACGGTCGTGATCACGGCTCGACACCTTTCCGCGGGCGGGCCCGGGGCACCGGCCGGCGCCGGGGCGCGGGGCGGTGGTCCGGGTGACTCATGGGGGTAGTGTTCCCCGCCGGATGCCCGGGAATCGGGCATTCCGTCCGGCCGACGTCGGGGCCGCGACGGCCCCCGGGCGGCGGCGCGCGGTCGGTGGACGGCCCGCCGCCGGGCCCGGGCGCGCGGGGGTCACCGGTTGGCCGGGCGGCTGGTGTACCGGGTGAAGAGGAAGCCGTCCTCCTCCAGGATCGAGACCGGTTCCAGCTCGCGCGGGACCTCCACGCCGTCGCCGCCCCGGGCGATCCGCCCGGCGTCACCGGCCGTCAGGCGGGGCGAGACGGTCAGGCACAACTCGTCCAGCACCCCGGCGGTGACGAACCGTCCCAGCAGTCCCGGCCCGCCCTCGGTGAGCTGGCGGCGGTACCCCAGCGCGGCCAGTTCGGTCCGCACCCGCGCCGGGTCCACGGTCGGGCCGTCCCCCGCGAACACGATCCCGACGCCGGCGGCCCGGGCCGCCGCCAGGCGTTCCGGCGGCGCCGCCTCACCCGTCACCACCAGGGTCGGCACGACGGGCTCGGTGAACAGTGGCCGCGAGAAGTCCAGGTCCAGGCCGGCGCTGACCACCGCGATCGCCGCCACCGGCTCCTGTCCGGCGGCGGCCCGGGCCGCCGCGAACTCCTCGCGGCGGCGCGCCGGCCGGTACTCCTCGGACCGCACGGTGCCCGCACCGACCACGACCACGTCCGCCAGCGCACGCAGCACCCCGAAGATCCGCATGTCGGCGGGGCAGGACAGCGGCTGTGAGCGGCCTCCGTGGTGGCCCGCGCCGTCCAGCGAGGTGACCATGTTGGCGCGCAGCCACCCCTCCGCCGGCAGGGGGTCGGGGTACGCGTAGGCGGCGGCCAGGTCGGCGAGCGACCACTGCTCCCCCACGGGGCCCCCGGGGGGAGGGGAAC
>NZ_VKHT01000546.1 GCF_014141535.1 Streptomyces alkaliphilus
CCTCAAAGGGGCACGAGTCCGGCGGTCTCGCCCTCCCGCTCCCCCTCTCCCGCTCCCTGGAACGTGCGAGAAGGTTCTCCCCCGGCACGACTTCGGCCACCGAAAGGCGGGGCTCGCTGGTTCACCACCCCGGGGACATGGCAGTCTGTGATTCCACGAAGGCTGCGCATGTCGAGGAGAGTGAGCCAGTGCGGTCCGACGCCAACATCGCCGGCCCGACGGCCGAGCCGGTCCCCGGTCCCCGGAGCGAGAACGGGGACGCTCCCGGCGGCGCCGTCGACCTCGGTCGTGCCGCCCCCTCACCCACCGGGGACCTGCCGGCCGGTCGCGCCGCCCAACAGGCGGTAGCCGCCCTTCACCGCAACGGTGGCTCCCTCCCCCGCCCCGACCGCACCCGCATCATGATCGTCGCCAACCAGAAGGGCGGCGTCGGGAAGACCACCACGACGGTCAACCTCGCCGCCTCCCTCGCGCTGCACGGCGCCCGGGTGCTGGTGATCGATCTCGACCCCCAGGGCAACGCCTCCACCGCGCTGGGCATCGACCACCACGCCGAGGTGCCCTCCATCTACGACGTGCTCGTCGAGGGCAAGCCCCTGGCGGACGTGGTGCAGCCGGTGACCGACGTGGAGGGGCTCTTCTGCGCGCCGGCCACCATCGACCTGGCCGGTGCCGAGATCGAACTCGTCTCGCTGGTCGCCCGGGAGAGCCGGCTGCGCCGAGCCCTGGACGCCTACGAGCAGCCGCTCGACTACGTCTTCATCGACTGCCCGCCCTCCCTGGGCCTGCTCACGGTGAACGCCCTGGTCGCCGGCGCCGAGGTGGTCATCCCGATCCAGTGCGAGTACTACGCGCTGGAGGGCCTCGGACAACTGCTGCGGAACGTGGAACTGGTGCGGGGGCACCTCAATCCCGATCTGCACGTCTCCACCATCCTGCTGACGATGTACGACGGTCGCACCCGTCTCGCCTCGCAGGTCGCGGAGGAGGTGCGCAGCCACTTCGGCCACGAGGTGCTGCGGACCAACATCCCCCGGTCCGTGCGCATCTCCGAGGCGCCCAGCTACGGCCAGACCGTTCTCACCTACGACCCGAGTTCCAGCGGGGCGCTGTCCTACCTGGAAGCCGCTCGGGAGATCGCGCTGCGCGGCAGCGGCGCACAGCAGAGCACACACGCCACGGTGGAGGGCCCCCAGTGAGTGAACGACGCAGAGGACTCGGTCGAGGCCTGGGGGCACTGATCCCCGCCGCGCCGGTGAGCGAGGACCGGCCGCCGGCCGCTCCGCCCGGGGAGGAGGCGCCGGAGGCGACGGAAACCGACGTGGCGGAGGCCCGCACCGGTGCCTCCGTGGCACCGGGAGCGGTTCCCCCGGGGCTCCCCCGGGGGCGGGGCCCGGTCCCCGCCCGCCCGGTGGGGGTGCCCGAGCCGGGCACCGCTCCCGATTCCTTCCCGGTGCCCGGGGCGCCGCCCGTCCGGGGCACGGCGGCGGAGATCGCCGCGGCGGCCGGGCGGGAGCCGGAGAGCAGCGGCCCGGCCGACCCCTTCGCCGGGACGGTGGACGGCGCGCACTTCGCCGAGCTTCCCCTCGACGCCATCGCCCCCAACCCCCGGCAGCCGCGTGAGGTCTTCGACGAGGACGCCCTCGCCGAGTTGGTGACCTCCATCAAGGAGGTCGGCCTCCTCCAGCCCGTGGTGGTGCGCCGTCTGGACTCCGGCCGCTACGAGCTGATCATGGGTGAGCGCCGCTTGCGGGCCTGTCGGGAGGCGGGTCTGACCGCCATCCCCGCCATCGTCCGCTCCACCGAGGACGACCGGCTGCTCCTCGACGCGCTGTTGGAGAACCTGCACCGCGCGCAGCTCAACCCGCTGGAGGAGGCGGCCGCCTACGACCAGCTGCTGCGTGACTTCAGGTGCACCCACGACGAACTCGCCGATCGGATCGGCCGTTCGCGTCCCCAGGTCTCCAACACCCTGCGGCTGCTCAAGCTCTCCCCCGCGGTACAGCGACGGGTGGCGGCCGGGGTCCTCTCGGCCGGTCATGCCCGGGCACTGCTGTCCGTGGACGACCCGGAGGAGCAGGACGCCCTGGCGTACCGGATCGTGGCCGAGGGCCTCTCGGTGCGGGCCATGGAGGAGATCGTCACCCTGCGGGCCCGGGAGAGCGGCAAGCCCACCAGGGCTCGCGGACCCCGCCCGGGGCGGCGGGTCTCCCCTGCCCTGGACCACCTGGCGGGTCGGCTCTCCGACCGCTTCGAGACCCGGGTGAAGGTGGACCTGGGTCAGAAGAAGGGGAAGATCGTCGTCGAGTTCGCCTCGATGGAGGATCTCGAGCGCATTCTCGGTCGGCTCGCGCCGGGAGAGAACAAGGTGCTGGAGGAGCGGCTCTCCGCCGGTCCCGCCGAGGGGGCGGAGGACGGGGAGAACACCTGAGGGCCGTGACGCCGATACCGGTCGTCGCTCTCGCCGCTCTCCTCCCGGCCGGGAGGGTCGGCGGCGGAGAGCGGTGACGAGGGGCCGGTGCGGGACTTTTCGGGGTTCCCGTACCGGCCCCCGGTTTCTCCACCGACCGCTTCGACCGGTGGTTGGGTCGCTCCCCCCGGACACGCGGTTCTCGCACAGCCGGGGCCGTGGAGGGGGAGCCGCGCCCCGGGCCGTTTCGTCCCCTCCTGGCTACCATGGGACCCATGGGGCGCCAGCTTGTGCCGCTCGACCTGGAGACCGTGCCCGATCTACCGGTGCGCTGTCTGTCCTGTGTTTTCTGGGAGATGGAGCCCGTGGAGGCGGCCCTTGTCCGACGCCGGGGGCAGGCCCTGCTGGAGAAGGAGGCGTGGCTCTCCTCCGTGCTGTTGGAATGGGGCACCTGCGGCAGGGTGGCCTACATCGACCGGAACCCGGTGGGCTTCGTGAGCTACGCGCCACCGGAGGCGGTCCCCAGGGCGCCGCTGTTCTCCAGCGGTCCGGTCTCCCCCGACGCCGTCCTGTTGATGACCTCCTGGCTGCACCCCGAGGCGCGGGGGCAGGGTTTGGGCCGGGCCCTGCTCCAGTCCGCCGCCAAGGACGTCCTGGGGCGGGGCTTCCGGGCGCTGGAGGCGTTCGGGGCCTCTCCCGCCGCGGCGTCCGGCTGCGTCCTGCCGGTCGGGTACCTGGAAGCCGTGGGTTTCCGGGTGGTGCGCGAACATCCGGTGTACCCGCGCCTGCGGATGGATCTGCACACCCTGATCGACCGCATCTCGGAGATGGGGGCCTTCATCGATCGGCTGCTGGGGGGCGCCCGGCTGCCCGCCGGCGGAGTGGTCCGTCCCTCCCGGGCCTGATGCCGTCTCCCGTTCCGGGCACGGGGAGGCACGCACCGGCCCACCGGCCGCGGGGGCCGCACCCGGGAGTGGGGTGCGGGAGGCCATCCGGCCGGCGCCCGACTCCGGAGCCGCCGTTTCACGTGAAACCACGATCCCGATCCGGGCACCGGCCGCTCCACCGTCCACCGTGCCCACCGGTTGGGGGGCGGAGGGGAAGAGCGGGGAAAGGC
>NZ_VKHT01000547.1 GCF_014141535.1 Streptomyces alkaliphilus
GACGGCACCTGTGGACATCAGGGGTTCCCGTTCCGGTCGGTCCGCCCCCGGGGACCGGGGTCGGACCGACCGGAACGGGAACCCCTGATGTCCACAGGTGCCGTCGTCATGATGATCGTCTCGATCGGCCTGGTGTGGGGCGGCCTGATCGCCGCCATCATCCTGCTTCGCCGTCACCCCGACCCGGGCTCCGGGCCCGAGGCGGACCTGCACCCCGAGGCCCCGCCCGGCACGGGCCCCCCGGGTCGGCCCGGCCGCTGAGGGACCCCGGCCCGAACGGTGGCGCCGGCCCCGGGGCCGGCGGGCTCACGCCCAGCGGGGCGTGCGGGAGAGCACGACCGCGGCGGCGACCGTCCCGGCGGTGGAGGTCCGCAGCACGGCGGGCCCCAGGCGCACCGCCCGGGCCCCGGCCTCCTCCAGGACGGCCAGTTCCTCCGGCGCGATGCCCCCTTCCGGGCCCACCACCAGGACCACCGGGCCCCCGCCGCCGGACTCCACCGCCCAGGTCAGGGGGACGGTCGCCGTCTCGTGCAGCACCAGGGCCGTCCCGCCGGCACCGGCGGTCGACGCGATCAGTGCGGCCACGTCCCGGGTGGCGTGTGCCCCGGTGACCCCGGGGAACCGCAGCCGACGGGACTGTTTACCCGCCTCCCGCGCGGTGTTCCGCCACTTGGCCAGCGCCTTCTCCCCACGTTCGGCCCGCCAGCGGGTCACGCACCGCGCGGCCTGCCAGGGGACGATCGTGTCCACCCCGGTCTCGGTGAGCGTCTCCACCGCCACCTCCCCGCGGTCGCCCTTGGGCAGGGCCTGCACCACGGTCAACGCGGGCTCGGGAGCCGGTTCCCGCCGGACGGCGGTCACCACCATCCGCAGTCGGTCGCGCCCCTCGACCCCGGTCACCTCGCCCACCGCGCCATGACCGAGCCCGTCGGCGAGGACCACTTCCTCACCGATCCGCAGCCGCTTCACCGACACCGCGTGCCGACCCTCCGGGCCCTCCAGCCACAGTTCGTCGCCGGCCCGGGTCCCGGCGACGTCCCCGTGCACGAAGAGCGGGGCGGTCACCGTTCGCCGCCCGGCCGCCCGTCAACCGTTCGGGCGAGAGCGCACCGGACGGCAGCGCGCCGGTGAACGGGGCGGAACCGGGCTCCCGCCCGGCTCACCGGCCGTTCCAGGCGTCCTTGAGCCGGGAGAACAAACCCTGCTGGCCGGGCTGGAACTGCCCCGTGGGGCGCTCCTCACCCCGCAGGACGGCGAGCCGGCGCAGCAGCTCCTCCTGCTCGGCGTCGAGCTTGCTCGGCGTCTGCACCTCGACGTGCACGACGAGGTCGCCGCGCCCGTTCCCCCGCAGGTGGGTGATCCCGCGGCCGTGCAGCGGGATGGACTGCCCCGACTGCGTACCGGGACGGATGTCCACCTCCTCGGTGCCGTCCAGGGTCTCCAGGGGCACCTTGGTGCCCAGGGAGGCGGCGGTCATCGGCACAGTGACCGTGCAGTGCAGGTCGTCACCGCGCCGCTGGAAGACCTCGTGCGCCTTCTCGCGGATCTCCACGTACAGGTCGCCGGGCGGGCCGCCACCGGGGCCGACCTCGCCCTCGCCGGCGAGCTGGATGCGGGTGCCGTTGTCCACACCCGCCGGGATCTTCACCGTCAGCGTCCGGCGCGAGCGCACCCGGCCGTCCCCCGCGCACTCCGGGCAGGGGGTGGGGACCACGGTGCCGAAGCCCTGGCACTGCGGACACGGCCGGGAGGTCATCACCTGGCCGAGGAAGGAGCGGGTGACCTGGGAGACCTCGCCGCGCCCGCGGCACATGTCGCAGGTCTGCGCGGAGGTGCCCGGCGCGGCTCCCTCGCCGTTGCAGGTGTTGCAGACGGTGGCGGTGTCCACCTGGATCTCACGGGTGGTGCCGAAGGCCGCCTCCTTGAGATCGATCTCCAACCGGATGAGGGCGTCCTGCCCGCGCCGGGTCCGCGACTTCGGCCCGCGCTGGGCGGCGGTGCCGAAGAAGGCGTCCATGATGTCGGAGAAGTTGCCGAACCCGGCGCCGCCGAAGCCCGCGCCGGCCGAGGCGCCGCCCATCGGGTCGCCGCCCAGGTCGTACATCTGCTTCTTCTGCGGGTCGGAGAGCACCTCGTAGGCGGTGTTGATCTCCTTGAACCGCTCCTGCGTCTTGGGGTCCGGATTCACATCCGGGTGCAGCTCCCTGGCCAGACGTCGGAACGCCTTCTTGATCTCATCCTGCGAGGCATCTCGCTGCACACCAAGGACGGCGTAGTAGTCAGTCGCCACTTATTTCTCCGCGAGGATCTGTCCGACGTATCGGGCCACCGCGCGCACGGCACCCATGGTTCCGGGGTAATCCATCCTGGTGGGGCCGACGACGCCCAGCTTGGCCACGGCCTCGTCACCGGAACCGTATCCCACCGCCACCACCGAGGTGGAGGTGAGCCCTTCGTGGGCGTTCTCCCGCCCGATGCGGACGGTCATCTCGGAATTGCCCGCCTCGCCGAGCAGCTTCAGCAGGACCACCTGCTCCTCCAGTGCCTCGAGCACCGGGCGGATGGTGAGCGGGAAGTCCTGTCCGAAGCGGGTGAGGTTGGCCGTCCCGCCGATCATGAGTCGTTCCTCGGTCTCCTCGACCAGGGTCTCCAGCAGGGTCGCCAGCACGCTCTGCACCGTGCCCCGGTCCTCGGCGTCGAAGGATTCGGGAAGCTCCTGCACCAGGCGCGGGACCTCGGTGAAGCGCTCACCCGCGACGCGGGCGTTCAGCCGGGCCCGCAAATCGGCCAGGAACGCCTCCCCGATCGGGGCGGGGCAGTCGATGACCCGCTGCTCGACCCGGCCGGTGTCGGTGATCAGCACCAACATCACCCGGGCGGGGGCCAGCGCGAGCAGTTCCACGTGCCGCACCGTCGAACGCGAGAGCGAGGGGTACTGGACGACGGCGACCTGCCGGGTCAACTGCGCGAGCAGACGCACCGTGCGGCCCACGACGTCGTCGAGGTCCACCGCGCTCTCCAGGAAACTGCGGATGGCCCGGCGCTCGGCCCGCGACAGGGGCTTGACGTCGGCCAGTTTGTCCACGAAGAGCCGGTAGCCCTTGTCCGTGGGCACCCGCCCCGCGCTGGTGTGGGGTTGTGCGATGTACCCCTCGTCCTCCAGCGCCGCCATGTCGTTGCGCACCGTCGCCGGGGACACCTGCAGGTTGTGCCGCTCGGTGAGGGCCTTGGAGCCCACCGGCTCCTGCGTGCCCACGTAGTCCTGGACGATCGCCCGCAACACCTGAAGTCTGCGTTCGCTCAGCATGTCGCGCACCTCCCGTCCGGCCCGTTACCCGCCCTGCTGTGCCGGCACTCCCGTCCGGTGAGTGCCAGAGGTCCCGGAGCAAGTGTACGGCCGGGTACCGGGACCGGGGAAAGCCCGCCCGCTCGACGGTATCGCGCCCCGGCGTCCCCGCGCCGGCCCCGGTGGGGGGACGACGGCACCGGTGGGGGCCGGGAATCGCCGCACGCCGGTGCGGGGC
>NZ_VKHT01000548.1 GCF_014141535.1 Streptomyces alkaliphilus
CCCCTCCCCCGGCCCGGCCCAAGGGTCGGCGGCGGTGATCGCGCGCCCCCGGACCTTTGCTAAGGTTTCCCCTGTCGCCGAGGGCAGGGCCCCGGCACGACACCTTGTCCGGGTGGCGGAATGGCAGACGCGCTAGCTTGAGGTGCTAGTGCCCTTTATCGGGCGTGGGGGTTCAAGTCCCCCCTCGGACACTCACGAAGGCCCCGGCTGTGCCGGGGCCTTTCCGCTGTGCGGGGTGACCGGGGCCCGGGCGCGCAGCAGGAGAGCTCCCGCATGGTCGGGCCGTAACCGGGGCCGCCCGCCCCGCTCGAACACCCTCCATGTCTCCATCGATTCGGAAAAATCGGGAAAACCTCGAGACGGAAATCCGGGTCCACCCGACCGCGGGACTTCCCCCCTTCCCCGATGGCCGGCTCTGTACCCGGGGACGCAGTTGCCCCAACATGTCCTTCAACGACGTGGCACGCGAGTCGTGGACGGTCCGGAACCGGTCGAAGGCTTTCACCCGATCGCCCTCGGCGTACCGCGTGTCCCGGGAACCGGGTATCGGCCGCCCTTGCGGGAGGATCCGGAAAGGACGCCGCACGTGGAGACCGAGGGCGGGGTTCCGGGAGTCACCCAACTCGATCACTCCCATGTCGACCGCCCTTCCGACGGAACGGACCATCGCCCCTCGGAGAGTTGTCCGCATCCAGTCCTCACGGGAAACGGCGGTCATCGCTCTCCTTCGGTTCGGGGAGAGCCGCGGAAAGGTTACGGGGGACGACCGCGGCGGGGAACCGTCCGGGTGTCGGAGGCGGATCCTCACCGAAAACCCATGGCGCCAGGACGACCGACCAACCGTCCGGGTCCCGGAGGACCGGAGCACCGCGTTCCGACCAGTACGGGTTGGCGGCGGAAACCGGCTCGTGGCCGTGGTCGGCGAGCCGCCGGGTGGTGGTGATCATCGCCTCGGGGCCCCGGAGGTAGAGCACGAGTTGATTCTCCGGATGGGGTTCGGGGATGCGTGGTGGATCACCGTGTTGGAGCAGTTCCATCTGCACCGGGGTTCCCGGTAGGCCGAGGACGACTCCGTCGTAGCCGCGCTTGCCACGCCATTCGGCGAGCACCGGTAGACCGAGGGCATCGCGGTAGAAGACGAGCACCTCGTCGTAGGCGGCGGTCGGGCGGGCGAAACGCACCGCCCCGATATCCGGGTGGGATGGCCGGGAAGGTCGCATGAGCCGATCCTGACAGCCGGCGGCGCGGGGGCGGTATCGTCCGGTGGACGGACCCTCGGGGCGAGGGTCCGAACATGTCGGTGCCCCTCTCCGCCTTTGGTCCCCCGTCGTCGGGGGTACGCCCCGGTCGACTCCGAATCCCCGGGGCCGGGCCATCCGGGGCCGCTCCGCGGGGTCGCTCCTCCACCGGCTCTCCCGGCTACCGGCGCTGGAGCAGGGAGGTGAGGTGGAGGCGTCCGCTGTGGATCCACACGTCCGAGTACTCCACCGGGCGGTCGTCCTCCAGGTAGGTGACCTGCTGGAGGTACTGCACCGGCGCGCCCGCGTCGAGTCCGAGCGCGGAGGCCACCTCCGGTGAGGCGGCTTCCGCGCTGAACGTCCGACGGGCCGTGTCGATCCGCAGGCCGTAGGTGTCCTCCAGGACGCCGAAGAGGCTGGATTGGGTGAAGTCGACCCGCTCGATGCCCGGCGCCACGTCGGCGCGCACGAAGTTGTGCAGCAGGGCCACGGGCCCGTCCACCGTGCTGCGCAGACGGACCAGCCTCAGGACCCTCGCCTCGGCCGGCAGGTCGAGCAGGGCCGCCACCGGCCGGGGCGGCGAGATCAGGACGCACTCCAGCACCTCGGTGAAGGTGACCACGCCCTGGCCGGCGAAATCCTCGGAGAGGGTGCTGAGTTTCTGGGCGATGGCGGGTTCGATGGTGGTGGAGGTGACGAAGGTGCCGCGCCCCCGGACCTGGCGCAGCAGTCCCTCCTCTATCAGCGTCGCCAGGGCACGACGGATGGTGCCCCGGCTGACGCCGTACTCGGCCGCCAGTTCCGGCTCACTCCGCAGGCGGTAGTGCGCGGGCCACTCCCCCGCGGCGATGTGGCGGCGGATGTGCTCCGAGATCTGGGCGTGGATCGCCCGGGGGACGTCACGCCTGATGGCGGGCTGCTCCCCGTCGCGGGCCGTCACGGTCTGCGTGCTCCTCTCGGATGCCCGGCCGCACGCCCCGCCGCGGCCGGGCCGCGGCGGGGCGCCGTCCGTTGGTCAGTAACTCGTCGTGGAGGCGTCGGCGGTCTCGGACACGATCGCCACGCCGGCGCTCGTACCCAGGAGGGAAGCGCCCGCGCGCAGCAGTTCCAGGCTCTGCTCGAACCCCTTGATCGCCCCGGACGCCTTCACCCGCACCCCGTCGCGTGCCCGGTCCACAAGGTACCGAATGCTCGCGGGATTCGCGGTCTCGATCTGGCCGCTGCTGGCGTTCTTCAGATAGGCCGCCCCGGCCTCCATGGACAGTTCGACGGCGGCCTCCCGTTCCGACTCGGTCAACAGGGGCAGTTCGAGCATGACCTTGACCGGCAGTCCGGCGGCCCTCACCACTCCCGCGATGTCCTCGCGGAAGGCGTCGTACATGCCGCTCTTCAGCCATCCGATCTGGACGCCGATGTCCAGTTGGGTGGCTCCCAGGCGGGCTATCTCTGCGGCCTCGGCCGCCTTTCCGGCGCTGGTGGTCACACCGACGGTGGGGAAGTCCAGCGCGGAGGCGACCCCGATGCCGGTGCCCTTCAGTTCCTCGGCGACGAGTGACACCCAGGTCGCGGGAACCATCGCGGCGTTGAAGCCGTACTCCGCGGCTTCCCGCGCGTGCTCGACCATCTCCGCCGCGGTGGACCGGGAGTCGATGCGGGTGTGCTGGATGTACGGCGCCAGGTCGGCCGGTCGGGCGAGCTGATCGACGTCGACGGTGGGTTCAGACATGAAAGGTGTCTCTCTTCGTTCTCTCGACGGCTCCGGTGGGACCGTCGCGTGATGCCCGGTCAGAGCTTGGACGCGTAGTGAGCGGGGACGACCACGTCGGTGCCCCCGAACCACTTGGGGACCTCGACGCCGCAGAACAGGCCGATGTTGCCCCAGGGCTCGTAGGCGCCGGTCCGGACGATGACCTTGGCCTGCCGCGCGACCTCGCCGAGCATCTCGGCGTGGGGCCGGGTGGTGAATTCGGCGTCGGTGAAGGTGCCCCGGACCCATTCGTCGAGCCGGGGGTTGTGGGTGGGCACGTCCTCGGCGCGGACGACCCCCTCGATGACGAGTTCCTCGGCGAGCAGACCGAGCACGGTGCGCAGGTCGGGCAGGTCCCGGGCGATGGCGAGGTCCACACGGTGGGCCTCGCGGGGGATCGGGAAGCCCGCGTCCACGACCATGATCAGGTCGGTGTGACCCAGGGTGGCGAGCGCCCCGCTCAGGCGGTCGTTCAGGATTCCGGTGCGCTTCATGCTGCCTTCCTTCTCGTGGTGTGGGGGCGTGGGGAGCGATGC
>NZ_VKHT01000549.1 GCF_014141535.1 Streptomyces alkaliphilus
GGCCTGTACACCGTGCCGGGCGGGGTGGGCTCGCCGGGACGGGAGAGCCAGTCGTTGAGTTCGGCGAGACGCTCGTCGGTCATCCCGATGCCCTCGTCGACGACCCGCACCACCACCCCGCCGGCCGGCGCGTCCTCCCCATCGCGGGCGACCAGCAGGACCCGGGCGTCCGCGGGCGAGAACGCGGTGGCGTTGTCGAGGAGTTCGGCCAGCAGGTGTCCCAGGTCGCGGGCGGCGAAGCCGGCCACCGCCACCGGCGGCAGCGGCTGTTCGATCTCCACCAGGTCGTGGCGCTCGATCTCGCCGATCGCCGAGCGGAGCACGTCCGGCAACGGCACCGCCCCTCCCGACGCGCCGGGGTACTCGGCTCCGGCCAGGAGCAGCAGGTTCTCCCCGTGGCGGCGCAGCCGGGCGGCCAGGCGGGCCAGGGCGAGGAGGTCGGCCCGGCGGTCGGGATCGCTCTCCGCGGCCTCCAGGCGGCCGAGCGCGGTCTCCTGCTCGCCGGTGAGGGCGAGGATGCGCTGGGCGTGGTGGGCGAAGGTGCCGTGCACGGCGCCGTCCAGATCGGCCAGACGCTCGGTGAGTTCGCGCAGCCGGCCGTCGAGGCGGTCCCGCTCGGCGACCAGACGGTCCCGTTGGGCGGCGATCTCCCCGTGGTCGCCGGCGGTCTCGGCGGCCCGGCGGTGGAGTTCGACGGTGCGGGCGTGCAGGGCGTTGACGGCCGTGACGATCTCGGCGAACTCGTCGTTGCGGCCGGTGTAGCGCACCGGTTCCTCGCCCGCCGGGTCTGCGGCCACCCGGCGGCTGCCCAGCCGCACGGCGGCCAGGGGGCGGGTGAGGGAGCGGGCGGTGTGCACGCCGGCGCCGATGACCAGCAACAGGGCGGCGGCCAGCAGCACGATCCGCAGTTGCAGGGCGGTCAGGTCGTCGTCGCGCACCGTCTCCAGGCCGGCGACCCGGGCGGCGCTCAGGGAGGAGAGCACGCCGCGCTGGAGTTCGGTGCGGGCGGCCAGCGCGGCGCCGGGGTCACCGACGACGGGGGCGGCCCCGTCCCCTTCGGATTCGGCGGATCCGTCGTCGGGGTCCGCCGGGAGGAGCGCGGGGGCGTCCAGGGGGTTGAGGAGGAATTCCGCGAGGAAGCTCTCGGCGGCGGCGGCCTCGGGGCCGGAGACGGTGCGCTCGTACCCCTCGGCCGCCTCGGTTCCGGCCGCGTCGAGGAAGTCCCGCACCGCGGCCGCCTCCCGGGCACCCGCCACGCGGGCCGCGGCCAGGAGTTCCGCGCCGCCCTCCTCGTCCAGGGCGGCGGCGGTCAGCAGGGCGCGGGTGGCGGAGGAGGCGTCGACGGCGCGGGCCAGGTCGGGCAGCGCACCGGCCGCCGGGGCACCGGAGCGCTCGGGACGGACGAGGGAGACCGAGCGGGTCAGGGCGTCGAGCCCGCGCACGATGTCGCTGTAGGCACGGTGGACCTCCAGCGGGGAGAGGGCGCCCGAGGCCACCTCGGCCCGCAGGGTGGGCAGGTCGTCCAGGAGCGCGCGGGGCTCCGCCGGGAGATCGGGGAGCAACTCCTCGAGGCGGCGGTCGGTGCGCTCGAAGGCGGCGGTGTCGGGGGGCGCGGCGCCGGCCGCCTCGTCCCCGGCCGCCCGGGCACCGGAGACCACCAGCAGGTCCCGCTCGTCGGCTATCACCCGGGAGAGGGAGACCGCGCCGCGCGCGGTGTCGGCCTGTTTGAGCAACTCCTGGGAACCGGAGAGACGTTGGCTCGCGTCGATCATCACGGGGGCACCCGCGGCGAGGACCGCCACGGAGCCGAGGGCGACACCGAGGAGCAGCCGGTTGCGCACCCGCACGCGCTTTCCGGGCAGGGCCGCGCCGGGCCCGGCGGGAGGCGCGGGAGCCGGAGTGGTCGCGGGGGTCGCCGGCTCGGCGGCGGGATCGGGCCGTGTGGTCTTCCGCACCTGTGCTCGCAATCTCGTCCCGGCCGGTGGGACACCGGAGGGGTCCGGAGGGTCGGGGTCCGGTCGGCGGACGCGCGCAGCTTACTGCACCACCAGGGACGGGCTTCCGGCAGTGGGTGTTCGCTTTCACCGGTTTCCCGAGCGTCCACGGCCCTCCGGTGAACGCACCACGATCGATGATCGACCGGATCGGAACGGTCGGGGCCGGATTCCGTTCCGGTCGAACCCCGGACCACGCCGAACCGCCGCCCCGGACCACCAACCCGGACCACCAACCCGGACCGCCACGCCGGGGCCGGTGCGGACCCTCCCCGCCGGCGCGCCGGCCCGGGACACTGGGCCGCATGCACGTGCGCGCAGCCGTCCGGCCCGCCGGTCCCTCCCGCCCCTGCGAGGACTTCGCGGCGGCCCTCTCCACCGGGGACGGCGGCGCGCTGGTGGTCCTGGACGGCGTGACACCGCCGGTCGGCGGGGACGGCTGTTCCCACGGGGTGCCGTGGTTCGTCAACCGGCTCGGCGGGGCACTGCTGGAGGCCACCGCGCGGCGCCCGGAGGTGCCCCTCACCGAGTGCCTGGCCCGGGCCATCACCCGCGTCGCCGCCGCCCACCGGGCGACCTGTGACCTTTCTCACCCGCGAACGCCGCAGGCCACGGTGGTGCTGGCCCGGTGGTCGGAGCGGACGGTGGAGCACCTGGTGTTGTGCGACTCGGTGTTGCTGATCCGGGATCCGGAGGGCGGGGTGCGGCCGGTGCACGACGCCCGGCTGGAGACCTGCCGGGCCCGGGCGCGCGAACGCGTCGCCGCCGAACGCGTGGCCTTCCTGGAGGGACTGCGCAACGCCCCGGACGGTTTCCCGACCGCCGCCGCCGATCCGACCGTCGCCGATCGGGCCCTGGCCGGCACCACTTCCCGCAAGCGGGTCTCCGCGCTCGCCGCGCTGACCGACGGCGCCACCCGCTGGACCGACACCTTCGCCCTCGGGGACTGGACCGCGCTGTTCGACCTGCTGCTCACCGGGGGGCCCGAACGACTGCTGGAGGAGGTGCGGGGGGCGGAGGCCACCGACCCGACGTGCCGGGCCTTCCCGCGCGGGAAGGTGAGCGACGACGCGGCCGCGGTGCTCGTCGCTCCCTGATCCGCGCCGGGAACCGGGCCGACCCCCGGCCCCCGGGCACGGTTCCGGTCATCGTCGGCCGACACCCGACCGCCCGGGCGAAAACCCGGCGACGCCCGGCCACCGCGGGTACGGTGTGCGGGCATGAACCGCTTGCCGGTCGAGTCGCGTGCCGCCGACTCCGGCCCCATCCCGACACCCGTCGCGCCGCCCGCGCCGCAACCCGCCCCGGACCCGGGGGCGGAGCCCCGGGTGGTGGATCGCCGGGTCGGCTCCCTCGGCGAGCTCGTGCTGCGCCGGCACGGCGGGGTGTTCCAGGTGATCGCCAACGGCTGCTTCCTGATGGACACCTCGGACGGGCGCTCCGAGCGCCTGTTGGTGCGCGCCGCCCGCGAACTCCTCGTCGGGCGCGGGTCGGTCCCCCCGCTCCGGAATCCGTCGCCGGC
>NZ_VKHT01000055.1 GCF_014141535.1 Streptomyces alkaliphilus
GGGAAGCGGAGGGGAGCAGGGGGGGAATGCCGCACTTCACAGTGGTGTGTATGTGTGCACACTCCTCTCGACGTTCACAGCCCAGACTGCTTCTGGTGATGCCGAGTCACCAACTCGTTCGAAAAGGCGCCGAGTTGGGATTCCGCATCTGGTCGATATGGGATCCGAAGCAGCTGGAGGCCGACTTCGCGTCGAGACTCGAAGAAGTCTCGGAGGAATTGCTGCTCACCGACTTCACCGACGAAATCGGATTGCGCGAAACCATTGAGCGGACCGCACGGCATCACGGGATCGATGCCGTGCTGCATTGCGGACACGGTGACTCGGTGCTGCCCGTGGTCCGGGAGGCATGGAAGCTGGGTCTGTCCGCGAACCCTCCGGCGGTGTACGAACGGCTCCGGGTGTGCGAAGGGGACGACTGGGCCCCGGCAGAGGCTCCCCGGGTGAGCGTCGAGACCCTGACCGTGAACGGAGCCCATCGCGTGGTGGGAGTGACGGCTCAACGCACCAGTGGGCCACCGCACTTCTTCGTGACGGGCTACCTTCACCCGGCGCCCTTGACCGATGATGAGCGAGCGGCGATCGAGGCAGTGGTCGAGGAGCGGCTGACGGCGATCGGATACCGCTCCGGCCCGGCCCACACACAGGTGGCGCTGCTGCCGTACGGACCGCGGATCGTGTCGTGCCGGACCCATCTGGGCGGCGACCGCATCCCCTTGCTCGTCGAGATCGCGCGCGGCTTCGACATGGAGACGGCGGTCTTCACGGGCCTCGAAGGCGGCCGTCCGGAGGTGCCGAGCCCTTTCCGGTATGCGGAAGTCGGCTTCTTCCTCCTGCCCGAAGGGAGACTGGAGACCTACACCGGCGTGGAGGACATCGCCGTGACCCCATGGGTTCACGGAGCTCGCTTTCCGTACAAGGTCGGCGACATGATCGCTCCTATCGGCGACTCACGCTCCCGGCGCGCTTATGTGGCCGTGGCCGGTGACACACCGGAACTCACCCGCGAACGGATTGCCAGGGGACGAGAGGATCTTGTGACCGTCATCCGCAATCCTCTACTGTCGGGGTGAGGTTGGTTCAATGCGCAGGACGGGGGCGTGGGTGGTGACATCGAGACCTATGGAAGACGATGCGGCCTTTCATCCGGAATTCGCCGTCCTCGGCTCATTGGAGATACGCGGCGGCGGCGCCCTGATACCTGTCAACGGGGCACTGCAGCGTCGTATCCTCGTGACCCTGCTCCTCGACGCCGGGCGTGTGGTGCCCGTCTCCCGACTGGTGACGGCCGGCTGGGACGAGCTGCCGCCGGACAGCGCCGAGCACCAGGTACGCAAGACCGTGGCCAAGCTGCGCAGTCGCCTCCCTCACGGCCCCGAGATCATTGTCACCGACGGGCCGGGGTATCGCGCGGTCGTCGGGACCGAACACCTCGATCTGCTCCGGCATCAGCAGCTGATGCGCCAGGCCAGGCAATCGCTGGACGCGGGACAGGCGGAACGTGCCGTGGCGGAGCTGCGCGAGGCGCTGGCGCTGTGGCGGGGGCCGGTGCTGTCCGGTTCCGGGGGTCAGCTGATCGACGCGGCCTCGACCGCCTTGGAGGAGCAGCGGATCAGCGCCGCGGAACAGCTCTACGACCTGCGCATCGACGCGGGCGAGGCAGCCGAGATCACGGGCGAGCTGCGGGGCCTCGTGGACGAGCATCCCCTGCGCGAGACGCTGCGCAGCCGGCTGATGCTCGCCCTCTACCACTCCGGGCAGCAGGCCGCGGCGCTGGACGAGTTCGCCCGCGTGCGCAAACACCTCGCGGATGAGCTGGGCATCGACCCCAGCGCGCAGCTGACCGGACTGCATGACCGCATGCTGCGCCAGGACCCGTCACTCGTCCGTCCGGCGCGCCCCGCGACACGTGTCACGCACCCGGTGACCGAGGCCCCCCACACGCTGCCGTTCGACGTGCCCGACTTCTCGGGCCGCCGTTTTGAACTGGAACGGGTCTGTGAGGTGGCCAGGCGCGCCCCGAAAGGGGCCCCGACGGTCATTGCGCTCGACGGCATGGGGGGCAGTGGGAAGACGGCGCTGGCCGTGCGCGCCGCCCATCAGATGGTGGAGCGGTATCCGGATGGCAGTCTCTTCATCGACCTGCACGGCTTCACACCGGGACAGGAGCCGCTCAGCGCGTTCCACGCGCAGGGTGACCTGCTCGCCGCCGCCAGCCTCCCGAGCGAGGAGATGCCCACCGTATCGGCGGGGCGCGCCGCGCGATGGCAGTCCTACATGCGGGGCCGTTGCATGGTGCTCATCCTGGACAACGCCGCCTCCTCCGAGCAGATCCGTGCGCTGATTCCCGCCTCCTCCGACAGCTTGGTCCTGATCACCAGCCGCCCGAGGCTGACGGGGCTCGACGGAGTCGAATGGCTCTCCGTGAGCGCTCTTCCGGAACAGGACAGCGACCAGCTCCTGCGCGCCACCCTCGGTGCCGAACGCGTCGAGAGGGAACCGGACGCCGCCTGTGAGCTGGTGCGGCTGTGCGGGGGTCTCCCGCTGGCGGTCAGGATCGCCTCCGCCCGGCTGGCGAACCGTCCTCACTGGACCGTGCAGCGACTCGTCGAACGGCTCCGCGATCACAATCGGCGTCTGGACGAGCTCACGAGCGAGGGCCGAGGGGTGGCCGGCGCACTGCTGCTGTCGTACCAGTCCATGCCGCGTGACCAGCAGTCCGCCTTCCGGCTTCTGGGCCATCATCCGGGACGCTATCTCGACACCCATGAAGCCGCCGCCCTGCTCGACACGGACGCCTTGACGGCCGAGGACGTGTTGGAGGAGCTGGTCGACGCCCGGTTGCTGGAGGCCAGGGAACAGGGCGTGTACGCCCTGCACGATCTGGTGCGCAGCTTCGTGCAACGTATCGCCCAGGGTTCGCGGGAGCCGGGGGACGAGCCGGCGATGCGGCGGCTCCTGGACCACTACCTGGGCATGACGAGGCATGCGTGTGACGTGGTGTTCCCCGGGCGGCGACGCATCAAGGACGACGGAGAACACCGGGTGGAGGACACGTTCGATCACAAGGAGAAGGCGCTTCAGTGGCTCGACCAGCACCGTGGCAGCCTTCTGGCGGCGGTGGACGCCGCGCACGACAGGGGACTGCTGTGGCATGCCGCGCGGCTGCCGCGTGAGCTGGGATTCCACTCCAGCATCCGTGGCTACGACTCCAGCGCCAACGCGGCGCTGGAGAAGGGGGTCAGCGCGTCACGGCAGCTCGGAGACCGCTCGCTGACCCGGCTGAATCTGATGAACCTGGCCATGGGCAAGTGGCGCCTCGGGCAACTGCGTGACGCGGTCGGTCTGCTGGAGGAAGCCGTGGGGCTGTCCCGGCGGATGGCGGACGAGTACAGCGAGGCGGAGTGCCAGGCACGGCTGGGGCAGGCGTACAGCAGCATGGGAGAGCTCGAGCACGCGCTACGGCTGAGTCAGGAGGTCAACAGACGTGCCAAGGAGCTGGGTTTCACCCGCCTCGACGGCTCCTCGCTCAGCATGCTGGGCCTGATACTGGCGCGGCTGGGGCGGTTCGAGGAGGCGGTGGAGTCCGCGGAGCGGGCGGTGGCCATCTTCGACTCGATCGAGGAGATCCATCTCTCCGTGACCGCCCTGAGCTATCTCTCCCGGGCGTTCGAGGGCCTGGGCCGCTACGAGGAGGCGCTCGCGCGGGCCGACGCGGCGCTGGAACGGTGCCAGCAGATCGGCATGCCCGCGGCGCTGCCGCTCGTACTCGCCCGCAGAGCCGACGTGCTGGTGCGCCTGGGAGCACTGGACGAAGCGGCGGACAGCGCCGACCACGCGCTGTCCAAGGCCGCCAGCAGCACGGACAACATCAACCGCACCACGGTGCACCTCTCGGCGGGGCTCGTGCGGTACGCCCGGGGGGATCTGGACACGGCGCTGGCCCAGCAGCGGCTGGCCCACGAGATCGCCTGCCGGATGGAGTTGCGCTACGACGAGGCGTGCGCGCTGTGGCACCTCGCCCGTACCGCCGAGGCCCGGGGTCATCCGCAGATGGCACGGCAGCACCGGTCAGCGGCGGACAACCTCTTCTCCCTCATGAAAGTGCCGGAGACCGCACGGTGAGTCCCGTACGCCGGGCGCTCCCCGGTGCGGGGACCGGGCGGGTACCCGGAAGGGAACCGGCAGGGAAGAGCGATTGCGAATCTTGGCGGAGTCGAAACGGCGCGTCTCTTCCAAGGAGCTTCCCATGCGTTTCACCTCTGCTCTCGCCGCCTCCGTCATCGCGCTCGGAGCCGTTCTGAGTGGATTCACGGCCGCCGCCGGCACGGACGCGCCGCAATCGGTCCAGCACCGCGCTGTCGCCTCCGGTCTCCCGGCGGACACGGTCCCGGCCCAGCGCGAGACGGACCACGGCAACGGCTGAGCAGACCGGCCGCGGCCGCCGACCGCGGCCCACCGTCCTCGCCCGGCCCGTCCTCGTCGCACATGTACAGACGCTCGTCACGCTCATAAGGCCGAACACCCACGAGCGACGCAAGGCTCGCGATCCCCGCGCACGGTAACCCATTGATGACAGCGGGGCTTCTCTCTCTCACTCATCGTTGGGGGACAACACAATGACCATTCGGGTGCTCGTCTGTGACCAGCTGCCCGTGATCGCGGACGGTCTCAAGACTCTTCTCGACGCGGTGCCGGACATCGAAGTGATCGGTACGACCCACAACGGCATGGAAGCCATCGTCCTGGTGCGCACCATGCATCCCGATGTCGTGGTCACGGACCTGAACCTCCAGACCATTTCCGGTCTGGAGATGATCCGCAGACTCGGTCAGGAGGACGAGTCGCCCCATATCGTCGTGTTCACCGCGGCCGACACCGACGAGACGGTGAGCGACGTGCTGCATGCCGGCGCGAGCTGTCTGCTCGGCAAGGACGTGAGTCCTCAGGAGCTGATCGCCGCGATCCACGGGGCGGCCGCCGGCCAGACCGTGCTCGCGCCGAACATCGCGCAGCGCCTGGTCACCTGGTTCCGTGCGCAGCCGGAGCCCCAGAAGGCCGAGACGTGTCCGGAAGTGACCGAGCTGACCCCGCGGGAACGGGAAGTGACGCGGATGGTGGCCCAAGGCATGTCCACCGAGGACGTGGCTCGCGAACTGATCATCGGCGAGGCCACGGTCAGGACCCATCTCTACCGCGTGCGTACCAAGCTCGGCGTCCGCGACCGTGCGGAGCTGGTGTCACTGGCCTACCGGACCGGACTCATCCGCTCGGTCGCCCACGCCGGCGGCAGCACGAGGGAGTTGTCGCTGGGGAGCTCACGTGCCGGTTGATCCACGGCAGGGGTGCCGTTGCGGCCCGGGGCTCCCCTCAGGGTGCGGCATCCCGGACCGCCCGGAGGTGGTCGGCGCCGACCATCCGCCAGAGCGCGGCGGGATCTCCGTACCGGGTGGACTCCGCCGCGGCCAGCCGGAAGTACCGGTGCAGGCCCAGTTCCGACGTCATCGCGCGCACCCCGCAGCTCTGCATGCTCAGGCGCACGACATCACGCGCGGTCTCGGACGCCATGGCCAGGGCGATGAGGGGCGCGGTGCGGGCAGCGGCCGGGTCGGACTCGACCAGCCGGACCCCTCGGTGGACCGCCGCCCTCGTCGCCCGCAACGCCACCATCGCGCGTGCCAAGGGAAACGACACCGCCGGCAGATCGCGCAGCCGCGTGCCGAACTGTCGGCGAAAACCGACGTACTCCACGGCCATGCGGTGCGCTCCGTCGGCGATGCCCAGCAGGTAGGCCGCCTGCCGCAGCCGTGCGCGCGCTAGCGGACCGGTGGGCGCCTCGTCCAGGGTGCCCACGACGCCCGCCGCGGGGACGGGCGCGGCCGCGAACCGGACGACCGGTGGCCAGCTCCCGTCCCGCGTGGTGACGCCGTCCGCCGTGCGCTCCACCGTGACCAGCACCGGATCGCCGCCGACCCTGGTGGCCACCAGGAACAGATCGGCGCTCGGGTCGTCGACGACGACCGTGCCGGTCAGCTCCCAGCCACCGGCGCGCGGCGTCGCGGTGACCCCACTGCCGGTGGGCAGGGCTTCGAAGCCCGCCAGAGCCGGGCTCGGCGCACCGATGCCCAGGTCGGCGGCGAACGCGTCGGCCCGGTAGGAGTTGCCGCACGCCGCGCGGCCGAGTTCCTCGCTGACCAGGGTCCCGGCACTCAGCCCCAGGCCGAGCCCGTCGGCGTCGACCGGGCGCTCGAAGTCGGCCGCCTCCAGCGCGTCGAGCACCGCACGGGTCGGGCCGCGGGCGCCGTCGGTCACCGGAGCGCCGTGCAGCTCGATCCGGGCGGGGATGCCGGCGAGTCCGGTACGCAGGGCCGTGCGCAGCCGGAGGGCGACCGGGTCGGGCGTGAGGTCCATGTCAGTCTCCCTGTCCGATGGAGTCGAACGAGGCGGCCATGATCTGGAGCATCACCTCGGAGGTGCCTGCCGAGAGCGTCAGTCCCGGAGCCTCCCGGTAGGCGGACTCCAGGGTCACGGTCGCTCCGGTGCGGTCGGCCCGCTGCTCGGGGCTCGGGATGTCGGCGGCCCAGACCGCGATGGACTGGGCGAGTTCGCTGCTGTGGTACTTGGCGACGGCTGTCGCGACCTGGTCGATCCGGTCCGCCGCGATCCCGGTGATGACCTCCCAGGCGAGGACGTGGTCGGCGGCGAGCGCGCCGTGCCAGCGGCCGATCTGCTCGAGGAGGCCGCCGGACACGGCCTCCGGTTCGCCCTCGACCAGGGCTTCGAGGGCGGCGTCCAGCCAGCGCTCCGCCTTCAGGTGGTAGTCCAGGCCGGTGCGTTCGATGGCCAGGGCCTCGTTGAGCAGCGGCCAGCCCTCGTCGCGCGGACCGAGCAGGTTCGCGCCCGGCACCGCGACCGCGTCGAGGTCAACCCGGTGGAAGTGCTCGTCGCCGATGCCGGGGACCATCGACACCGTCACACCGGGGGCCCGCATGTCGACCAGGAACAGGCTGATGCCCTGGTACTTGCCCGTGCCCGGCGTCGTACGGGCTGCGCACAGGCCGAGGTCGACGAAGCGGGTCTTGAGACTGAACACCTTGGTGCCGGTGATCCGGTAGCCGTCGCCGTCCGCCTCGGCGACCGCCCGGAGCCCGCCCAGGTCGGAGCCCGCGTCGGGCTCCGTGTACAGCACCGACGCGAAGCTCTCGCCACGGGCGATGGGGGGCAGATACCGCTGCTTCTGCTCCTCGCTGCCCGCCATCAGCAGGAACTGGCCGACGATCTGGACGGTGTTCACATGGAAGGTGTCCGGCACACCGGCACGAACCAGTTCCTCGGCGACGATCGCGGCGTCGGTCAGCGAGCGGCCCCGGCCGCCGTACTCGACGGGCCAGTGCACGGTGAGCAGGCCCAGCTCCCCGAGCAGCCGGTAGAGCGGGCGCGCGTCCGGCTCGACGCCGAACGCGCCGGTGGCCGCCGCCGCGGCGGCCTGGACCTCGACGGAGCGCAGGGTCTTCCGCACGTCCGCCCGGAACCGTTCTTGATCCTCTGTGAAGCCGAACCGCATGTGTGTCTCCTCAAGAGGCGAGCGCCTCTTCGATCGCCGCGACGACCCGGCCGATCGCCGACTCGGTGAACAGGGTGTAGTGGTCGCCGGGTACGCGCTCGGCCCGGAAGGGACCCGAGCACACCGCCCGCCACTGCTCTTCCATGGCGATGTGCGGGGAGGCGACGAGCACGGTGACGGGTCCGCCGTACGGGGCCGGCGGGCGGTAGGCCTGCATGGACAGGGCGGAGCACCGGAACGTCGCGAAGCGGGCGGCCAGCTCCTCCTCGGTCAGATCCGTTTCGATGCCGAGATCGATGAGGGTCTTCCCGACGTCGGCCACCCCCGCGGCCGGGTCGTCGAGGACCGCGGCCACCTCGGGGCCCTCTCGTCCGATCAGCCGTGCGACGTCGTGCACGAACCGCTGCCGCACCGTCGCCTCGTCCAGGGGCACGGAGTCCTCGTCGTAGGCGGCGTCCAGCAGGATCACCGGTGGCTTCTCCCCGGTGTTCTCCTCGATCTGCCGGGCGACCTCGAAGGCGAGCACACCCCCGTACGACCAGCCGGCCAGGCAGCAGGACGCCGGCAGGCCGGTCTCGGTCAGGGAGCGCGCGATGCGTGCGGCGGTCGCCGTCATCGCCTCCCGCGCGGGCACCTCGGTGTCCCGGGGGTCGGCGGCGAAGCCGGTCACGCCGATGTCGCCGCGCAGCGCCCTGGACAGAGGGATGTAGCAGAACAGCTCGCCGCCCGACGGGTGCAGCAGGATCACCTGCGCCGGCCCCGCCTCACGCATCACCACCGGCGCCCTGTCGGGTTCCCGCCGGGACGGGCTCGTCAGCGCGTCGACCGGATCGCCGTCCTCGGCGCGGCTCGCGGCGCCGACGGCGTCGATGGTGGCGGCCAGATGCGCGACCGTGGGAGAGACGAAGAAGTCACCGAGCGTGATCTCCACGCCGAACCTGCGGTGGATCGCCGACATCAGCTGGACGGCCTGGAGGCTGTTGCCCCCCGCCAGGAAGAAGTCGTCGTGCGCGCCGATCCGTTCGTCGTGCAGCAGGGGGGTGAGCACGTCACGCAGCAGCCTGCGCTCGGTCTCGGTCAGCGACTCGTCGCCGTGTCCCTCGCCCGGCCGGCTCGGGTCGGGGGCGGGCAGCCTGCGCCAGTCGACCTTGCCGCTGCTGGTCAGCGGCAGCTCGTCGAGGACCATGAAGAAGGACGGAATCATGTACGGGGGCAGGAGCGCGCTCAGGTGCTCGCGTACCGCGGGCACCTGCTGCTCGGTGATCCCGGTCAGACAGCCGACCAGGTGCTGGTCCCCGTTGTCGTCGCTCCACGCCCGGACGCTGACCGGACCGATCCCCTCGAAGCCGGTCAACGCCGATTCCACCTCACCCGGCTCGATCCGCAGGCCGCGGATCTTGACCTGCTGGTCGATGCGGCCGAGGAAGACGAGGCGTCCGTCGGGAAGCCGCTTCACCAGGTCGCCGGTCCGGTAGAGGCGACCGCCGGGTGCGGTGCCGAAGGGGTCGGGGACGAACTTCTCGGCGGTCAGCTCGTCGCGGTTGAGGTAGCCGTGGGCCAGCCCGGCGCCGCCGATGACCAGTTCACCCGGTACGCCGACAGGGACCTGGCGCAGCCCGGGGTCGAGGACGTGCGCCACGTGGTTGGTCATGGGCAGGCCGATCGGCGGGGACGTGTCCCAGGTGCCGCCGCACTCCTCGACGATCATCGTCACGGTGCACTCGGTCGGTCCGTAACCGTTGAACAGGCGCCGGCCCGGGTTCCACCGGTTCACCAGCTCACCGCTGAACGCCTCGCCGCCGACGAACGCGATGCGCAGGTCGGTGAAGCTCTCCGGCGTCAGCAGCGGCATCACGGTCGGGGGCAGGTCGATGACGGTGATACGGGCCTGCTCCATCAGCGTCTGGAGCCGTTCGATCGACAGCCGTTCCTCATCGGTCGCGAGGCACAGGCGGGCTCCGGTCAGCAGTGCCGAGAAGGTCTCGAAGACGGAGACGTCAAAGGTCGACGAAGCGAACCCGAGCACCCGGTCGGCCGGCGTCAGCTCGAACAACTCCCGGGTGGAGTCGATGAAGTTGACGACCCCGCGGTGCTTCAGGAGCACACCCTTCGGCTTGCCGGTGCTGCCCGAGGTGTAGATGACGTACGCGATGTCGTCCGGCCCCGCCGCGAGCGGCGGGTTGTCATCCGGCAGTGCCGCCGACGCGTCGCGGACCTCGTCCAGCATCACGACGGGCGCGCCGACCTCGCTCACGGCCTTGTCCGCCTCGGCGTGCGCGAGCACCACTCGCAACCGGGCGTCTTCGGCGATCTCGGCGACGCGCCCGGAGGGGTGCGCCGTGTCGAGAGGCACGTAGGCCGCGCCGGCCTTGAGCACCGCGAGGATCGCCGTCGGCAGGTCCAGGTTCCTGCGCAGACACAGACCGACCCGCGCGCCCGGCTCCACACCGTGCGCGCGCAGCAGGGCGGCGAGCCGGTTCGCGCGGGCATTCAGTTCGGCATATCGGGTCTCGACACCGGAGACGACGACGGCCACGCCGTCCGGGGTCTCCGCCGCGCGTGCCTCGAACTCCGCGACCACGGTGGACTCGCGAACCGGCCGCACCGGGCCCCCGGCGACCTCGGTGAGGAACGCCTTGTCCGTGGGGCTCAGCATCTCGGCCGTGGACAGCGGGGCGTCCGGGGCCGCGGTCAGGGTGTGCAGCAGCCCGTCGTAGTGCCGGGTGAACCGGGCGATGCTCTCGGCGTCGAAGAGGCGGGTGTTGAACTCGACGGCGAGGTCCGCGCCGGCCCCGGGCCCCGGCCGCCGGCTCAGGCTCCAGCTCATGTCGAAGCAGGAGGTGTGGGTCGGGCCCTCCTCGCACGAGATGTCGAGGCCGGGCAGGGCGGCAGCAAAGTCCGTGGTATCCGCGTCCGTCACGCCGAACACGATCTGGAAGACGGGAGAGCGCGACGGGTCGACGACCGGGTCCACTGCTTCGACCAGCTTGTCGAAGGGCAGGCCCGCGTGCTCGTCGGCCTCCGCCGACACGCGGGCGACCCGCCGGACCAGCTCGCGGAAGGTCGGATCGCCGGAGAGGTCCGCACGCAGCACGCGCAGATCGGTGAAGCGCCCGACCACCGAGGACACGCTGTCGTGGTGACGGTTCTCGTTCGGCGAGCCGATCACCAGGTCGTCGAGGCCGGAGTACCGGTGCAGCAGCGTGCAGAACGTGGCGACGAGGACGTCGTACGGGCTCGCGTTCACCTGCCGGGCCAGCTCATCGGCCCGCCGCAGGGCTTCGCCCCCGATGGTGAAGCGGGCGCGGTCGCCCGCGAAGGTGCGGGTCTCGCCGCGCGGCCGGTCGGTGGGGAACTCCAGGACCTCGACGCCCGCCAGCTTGCCGCGCCAGTACGCGCCGATCCTGTCCAGGTCGGCGCTGCCCAGCCGGTCGTGCTGCCACCGGGCGTAGTCCGGGTACTGCACAGGCGGTTCGGGCTGGTCCGGTGTGCCGCCGTCGGCCAATGCCGTGTAGAAGGCGACGAGTTCACGCATCAGCACGCCGCGCGAGCGGCTGTCGCAGACGAGGGCGGGCAGGTCGAGCAGGAACAGGTGGTCGTCCGGCTCGACCCTGATCAGTGCCGCGCGCCACATCGGCGTACGGCCCGGGTCGAACGGTTCGGCGGTCCGCCGCTCGATGAGGGCTCGTGCCGCCGCGATGCTCTCCACCTCGGTCAGCGGCAGGTCGACCGGAACCTCGGTGGCGATGACCTGCATCGGGGCACCCTCGCGCTCGGCGATCGTGGTCCGCAGCGCCTCGTGCCGGGCCACGGTCGACGCCAGCGCCTCGCGCAGCGCGCCCGGGTCGAGCCTGCCCCGAAGACGCAGGCACACCGGGGTGCCGGGGACCGGGTGGTCGAGGAACCGTAGGGTCCGTTGCTCGTGGGAGAGCGGTGTCGGGCCTGTGTGACCGCGCGATGTCGGTCCGCGCCGCGCCACGGTTTCCGCGTGTTCCCTCAATCGTGTGAGGAACCGCGTGCGGCGCTGTTCGGGGAGGGTGGTGATGTGGTGGGTCATGTCGGTCACCTGAGACTCCTGATGTGTGGCGGTGCCTCGGTTGCCGGGTCGTGGTCCGGGTGTGTGGGCAGGTGTGCCAACT
>NZ_VKHT01000550.1 GCF_014141535.1 Streptomyces alkaliphilus
CCCGGGTCACCACCCCTCGCAGGCCCCGCCCCGCTCGGGGTACCGGCTCCATAACGAAAACCCGTGCGAAGGCACTCCTCCTGCCCTTCATGACGCACCATCGGTGGATGCCGGGAGGTACGCGGACCCCACCGTCCGAGGACCCCGGCTCCTCCCCGGTCCGCCCCCGGACCGGTGCCGCTCCCGGGTCGACGCCCCCCCGTGAGCCGGAGCGTTCGACCCGCCCGTGGGGGGCGCGGACGAAGAGGACGGAAGGAGGCCGGATGCGCCTGTTGCTGGTCGAGGACGACAACCACGTCGCCGCGGCCCTCGTGGCCGTGCTCGGTCGGCACGGCTTCGCGGTGCGGCACGCCCGCGCCGGTGAGGAGGCCATCGACCGGCTCCGCACCGAGACCTTCGACGCCGTCCTGCTCGACCTCGGCCTGCCGGACGCCGACGGGTTCGAGGTCTGTGGCCGGATCCGCCGCCTGACCTCGGTGCCGGTCATCATGGTCACCGCGCGCGCCGACGTGCGCTCCCGCATCCACGGCCTCAACCTGGGCGCCGACGACTACGTGGTCAAGCCGTACGACATGGGCGAGCTGCTGGCCCGGATCCACGCCGTCAGCCGGCGCAGAGCCGGTGAGACGCCGACCGGGACCGACGCCCGGGACCCCGACACCGAGCAGGTCCTGCACGTCGGGCCGGTCACCGTGGAGCCCGCCACCCGGACCGTCTCGGTGGAGGGCATCCCCGTGACCCTGACCCGCAAGGAGTTCGATCTCCTGGCCCTCCTGGCCCGCCGACCCGGCGTGGTCTTCCGCCGGGAACAGATCATCAGCGAGGTCTGGCACACCAGCTGGGAGGGCACCTCCCGCACCCTCGAGGTTCACGTGGCCTCGTTGCGCTCCAAGCTGCGCCGACCCGAGCTGGTGGAGACGGTGCGCGGCGTCGGTTACCGCCTCGTGGTCCCCGTGGCCGGCCGCTGAGCCGCCCGGCAACCGCCACCGGAACCGCCGACGTCCCCCGCCATGCGCTCCCGACTGCTCGCCCTGCTCATCGCGCTGCTCGCCGGCATGCTGCTGGCTCTCGGTGTCCCCCTGGCCGCGGGGCAGGCCGCCGCCGAGCAGCAGCAGGTGGTCGTGGACCGGATCGACGACACCGTCCGCTTCGCCTCCCTGGCCCAGTACGCCGTGGGGACCGGCGAGAACGATCCCGGTGTCGACCCCCTGGCCCAGCTCCAGGACGAGCTGGAGCGCTACCACGACCTGTACGGCATCCGGGCCGGGGTGCTCAACCGCGACGGCACCCCCCTCGCGGCCTCGCCGGCCGGCTGGACCCTTCCCGAGGGCGAACGGCCCCGTTCCGCGTTCGCCGAGGCGTTGGCGGGCCGGCGCAGCCAGGGGCCCCCGCAGGTGTGGCCCTGGGACACCGGGACCCGGCTGCTGGTGGCCTCACCGGTCATCCGGGACGGCGACGTCATCGCCGTGGTGGTCACCGATTCGCCCACCGAGGCCCTGCGCGCGCGCATCCTGCGCGGCTGGCTGCCGATCGCCGCAGCCGAGGCCGCCGCCATGCTGCTCGCCGTCGCCGCCGCGATCCGGATGACGGGCTGGGTGCTGCGGCCGGTGCGGGTGCTCGACCGGGCCGCCCACCACATCGCCACCGGCCGGATGAACGCCCGGGTGGCGGAGGCGGGGGGGCCGCCGGAGCTGCGCCGGCTCGCCCGCTCCTTCAACGAGATGGCCGACCACGTGGAGCAGGTACTCGAACAACAGCGCGCCTTCGTGGCCGACGCCTCCCACCAGCTGCGCAATCCGCTGGCCGCCCTGCTGCTGCGCATCGAACTGCTCGGCCTGGCGCTGCCGTCCGGCAGCGAGGAGTTCGCCTCGGTGCAGGCCGAGGGCAAGCGGCTGGCCCGGGTGCTCGACGACCTGCTCGACCTGGCGCTGGCCGAGCACTCGGAGGCCGACCTGCGGGTGACCGACGTGGCCGCCCTGGTGGGGGAGCGGGTGGACGCCTGGCGCCCCCTGGCCGAGCGCCGGGGTCTGACGCTGGAGCGTCCCGGCCCCGGGGCGCTCACCGCTCTTGCCGACCCGGTGGCCCTCTCCAGCGCACTGGACGCGTTGATCGACAACGCCCTGAAGTTCACTCCCTCCGGCGGCACGGTGACGATCCGCACGTCCGCCGGCGGGGGTCGGGTGCGGATCGAGGTCGTCGACACGGGCCCCGGCCTGCAGGACGACGAGCTGGAACGCATCGGTGATCGCTTCTGGCGCAGCGGTCGGCACCAGAACGTCTCGGGCTCCGGCCTCGGCCTGTCCATCGTGCGGGCCCTGCTGGCCGCCGGGCACGGCACCATCGCCTTCTCCCACCACGAACCGCACGGGCTGCGGGCGGTGGTCTCCCTGCCCCGTAGCCGCGAGGATCTCGAGGAGGACCCGTCCGAGGACCCGGGCTGACCGGGCCTCACACGCCCCGATCAGAGCTTGGCCGACCGGTAATACCGGCGTGCCCCTTCGTGCAGCTCCAGCGGGCGGGTGTAGATGGCGGTCCGCAGATCCACCCGCTGTGCCGCGTGCACGGCCGCGGCGATCCGGTCCCGGCCGTTGATCACCGCCCGGGTCACCCGCTCCGTCAGATCCGCGTCGGTCGTCTCCCGGGTGACCAGGAGGTTCGCCACGGCGACCGTGTCCACCGCCTGTTCCACCGCGATGGCGGGGTAGGCGTCCGGAGGCATGACCGCCGCCCGGTAGTGGGCGGTGTGCGGGCCCCCGGAGTGCAGCCGGGGGAGCAGCTCACCCAGCGGCACCAGCCGGATCGGCAGCCGCTCGGAGAGCCCGGTCACCGCCGAGGTGGGCAGACCCCCGGACCAGAAGAAGGCGTCCAGGCGGTCGGTCTCCATCATCCGGGGCATCGTGTGGATGCCCTCCCGGACGGCCGTGACGTCGCTCTCCATGTCCAGCCCGGCCGCCGCCAGCAGTTCGCGGGTGACCAGCTGTACACCGGACCCGTCCTGACCGACCCCCACCCGCAGGCCGGCCAGGTCGGCGCACGCCCGGACCGGGGAGCCGGCGGGCACCACCAACTGCATGTAGTCGTCGTACAGCCGGACACAGGCGCGCAGCTCCACCGCTTTCCCCGGTTTCCCCGGTCGTTGCCCCCGGGCCTCCCCCGCCAGGTGGGCGGCGATGGAGTCCGCGGTGGCGATGACGAAGTCGGCCGAGCCGGCGACCAGCCGTTCGATGTTCTGCACCGACCCCTCGCTGGGACGCAGCACCACCTCCAGGCCGGGCGCCTCCCGCCCCAGCTGTTCGCTCAGCAACTGTCCGTAGCGGGCGTACACCCCGCTGGGCACGCCCGTGCCGACGACGATCCGCCCGATGGGGAGGTCGTCGGCCCCGGCACCGGCCGCCCACCACGCCATCGGCACGGCCGCGGCCAGGGCGGCGGCCCCGCGCACCAGCAGACGCCGCCGGCCCGGGTCGATCGCCGGGCGGCGCGCGGCGGGGGATCCGGGGCCGGAGGGCGC
>NZ_VKHT01000551.1 GCF_014141535.1 Streptomyces alkaliphilus
CGCCGAGACATACGAGCGCCTGATCCCCCGCGCCGCGCTCGCCCCGCTGCGGCCCGCCGGTCGGCGCCCGACCCCCTTCCCCGCGCTGGTCGGGCTCGGGTCCTCACGGCCCCGCCCCGACGTGGTGGAGGCTTTCGCCCGGGTGGCCGTCCCGGAGAGGTTCCACGCGCTCGCCTTCCGGCTCGGGCACCGGCCCCGGGGCTGGCGCTGCGAGGCGGTGGACCTGGGCCCGCTCGACCCCGTCGCCCCCGGCGGCCGACCGGGGCGGGTGAACCCGGGCGGGCCCGACGACCACGCCGGTCGGAGGCTCCCGCGACCGGCCCGCGCCCGCTGTTCCCGCTGATCGGGGTCCGGACACGACGGTGCCGGCCCGCCCCCGAGGGGGATCGGACCGGCACCCTCACACCTCGTCCGGGGTCCGGGACCCCGGGGCGGGCTCACTTCCGACGTCGGCGACCGCCCGACTTCTGCGCCTTGCGGCGCTCGGCACGGCTCATGCCGTCACCGGGCGGCGAGGCACCGGCGTCCGCGTCGAAGTCGCCCTCGACGACCCCGCCCTCGCCGTCCACGCTCGGCGCCGAGAAGTGCAGCCGCTCGGCCCGCTGCGGGGCCTCCAGCCCCTTGGCCCGGATGGCCGGCCGCGCCGGGGTGCCCGCCGGGGCCGGGGTGTCGGAGCCCTTGGTGAGCTGCGGAGCACCGGCACCCGCGCCGGCACCGGCCTCCACCGGCACCTCCTCGACCCGGCGCTCCACCTGGACCTCCAGGTTGAACAGGTAGCCGACCGACTCCTCCTTGATGGCGTCCATCATGGCGGTGAACATGTCGAAGCCCTCGCGCTGGAACTCCACCACCGGGTCGCGCTGGGCCATCGCCCGCAGGCCGATGCCCTCCTGGAGGTAGTCCATCTCGTAGAGGTGCTCGCGCCACTTGCGGTCCAGCACGGAGAGGACCACCCGGCGCTCCAACTCGCGCATGACCTCGGAGCCGAGCTGCTCCTCCCGGGCGTCGTACTGCTCGTTGACGTCCCGCTTGACCTCCTCGGCGATGAACTCGGGGGTCAGGCCCTCGCGTTCACCGACCGCCTCGATCAGCTCGTCGACCGTCACCGACACCGGGTAGAGCTGCTTGAACGCGCCCCACAGCCGCTCCAGGTCCCACTCCTCGGCGAAGCCCTCGACCGTCTCCGCGCGGACGTACGCCTCGATGGTGTCCTCCATGAAGAAGCGCACCTGCTCGTGCAGGTCGGCGCCCTCCAGCACCCGGCGACGCTCGGCGTAGATGACCTCGCGCTGCCGGTTGAGGACCTCGTCGTACTTCAGGACGTTCTTGCGGATCTCGAAGTTCTGCTGCTCGACCTGGCCCTGGGCGGAGGCGATGGCCCGGGTGACCATCTTGTTCTCGATCGGCACGTCGTCCGGCACGTTCGCCATCGCCATGACGCGCTCGACCATCTGCGCCTTGAACAGGCGCATCAGGTCGTCGCCCAGGGAGAGGTAGAAGCGGGACTCACCGGGGTCGCCCTGACGGCCGGAACGACCGCGCAGCTGGTTGTCGATGCGCCGCGACTCGTGGCGCTCGGTGCCCAGCACGTACAGGCCGCCGAGCTCCTTGACCGCCTCGAACTCCTCGCTGACCGCCTGCTCCGCGCGCTCCAGCGCCGCGGGCAGCGCCGCGGCCCACTCCTCGGAGTGCTCCACCGGGTCCAGGCCCTTGGCCCGCAGCTCGGCCTCGGCCAGTTCCTCGGGGTTGCCGCCGAGCTTGATGTCGGTGCCTCGACCGGCCATGTTGGTGGCCACGGTCACCGCGCCCCGACGACCGGCGGCGGCGACGATCTGCGCCTCCCGCTCGTGGTTCTTCGCGTTGAGCACCTCGTGCCGCACCCCGCGCTTGGACAGCTGCTGGGAGAGGTACTCGGACTTCTCCACCGAGGTGGTGCCGACCAGCACCGGCTGTCCGCTCTCGTGCTTCTCGACGATGTCCTCGACCACGGCGTTGAACTTGGCGACCTCGGTCCGGTAGATGAGGTCGGCCTGGTCCACCCGCTGGGGGGAGCGGTGGGTCGGGATGGGCACCACGCCGAGCTTGTAGATCTGGTGGAACTCCGCCGCCTCGGTCATCGCGGTACCGGTCATGCCGGAGAGCTTGTCGTAGAGGCGGAAATAGTTCTGAAGGGTGATCTTGGCGAGGGTCTGGTTCTCGTCCTTGATCTTCACCCCTTCCTTCGCCTCGATCGCCTGGTGCATGCCCTCGTTGTAGCGGCGACCGGCGAGGATGCGACCGGTGTGCTCGTCGACGATCACGACCTCGCCGTCGACGACCACGTAGTCCTTGTCCCGCTTGTACAGCTCCTTGGCCTTGATGGCGTTGTTCAGGTAACCGACCAGGGGGGTGTTCACGGACTCGTAGAGGTTGTCGATGCCCAGCCAGTCCTCGACCTTGGCGACGCCGGCGTCGTGGATGGCGACGGTGCGCTTCTTCTCGTCCACGTCGTAGTCGCCGGTCTCCGCCTGCTGCCGGGTCGGGACGGCGGCCTCGCCGCGCTCCAGGCGCTTGACCAGCTTCGCGAAGTCGGCGTACCACTTGGTCGCCTGGTCGGCCGGGCCGGAGATGATCAGCGGGGTGCGGGCCTCGTCGATGAGGATGGAGTCCACCTCGTCGACCACGGCGAAGTTGTGGCCCCGCTGCACCAGTTCGTCCTTCGACCACGCCATGTTGTCGCGCAGGTAGTCGAAGCCGAACTCGTTGTTGGTGCCGTAGGTGATGTCGCAGGCGTACTGCTCGCGCCGCTTGGCCGGCGGCATCCCGCCGGTGATGCACCCCACGGACAGCCCGAGGAACTGGTGGACGCGTCCCATCCACTCCGAGTCGCGCTGGGCCAGGTAGTCGTTGACCGTGATGAGGTGGACGCCCTTGCCGGAGAGCGCGTTGAGGTAGGTCGGCAGGGTACCGACGAGGGTCTTGCCCTCACCGGTCTTCATCTCCGCCACGTAGCCCATGTGCAGGGCCGCGCCACCCATCAACTGCACGTCGTAGTGACGCTGTCCCAGCACCCGCTTGGCCGCCTCGCGCACGGTGGCGAAGGCCTCGGGAAGCAGGTCGTCCAGGGTCTCGCCCCCCGCCAGGCGCTCCCGGTACTCATCGGTCAGGGCGCGCAGCTCGGCGTCCGACAGGTCCAGGAAGTCCTCTTCAATCGAATTCACCTGGTTGGCGATGCGGTGCAGCTTGCGCAGGATCTTCCCTTCGCCTGCACGCATGAGTTTGCTGAAGACGGACACGAGGGTTGGTCTCCTTGCCGGTCGGGCCTGACACGTCACGGTCGGGTGCGTGGGCGCGGCGTTCCATTCAGGCGGCCCCGCCGCACCGGCCATCGTATGCGAGGGCGGGACGAGGTGTCAGTGTCGTGACGCCCGCCGTGACGGGACGATCACGGCGGAGGCCCCGGGGCGGGTACGGAAAGGGACGAAGGGGCTCAGGGTGGTGGTGGACCGGAGGGCTGCGGGGGGCCGCTG
>NZ_VKHT01000552.1 GCF_014141535.1 Streptomyces alkaliphilus
GGCGGTACGGGCCGGCGGGGCCGGCCGAATCCGATCGCACCCGACGAACATGTTTTCGAATGTGGTGGCTTCGTTCCCCTTACCGTACCGGTAGGGGGGAGAGCGGCGGTTTCCGGGAGGGAAGCACGGAAGCAGCGATTGATGGGCTCATGTCGCCTCTCGATCCGCACCTCGCCTCCCCGGGAGTCACTACCACGCCGGCGGTCGAAAATGCCCCGGGAGCCCCACTTTTTCACGTGGCGCCGCCCGCGACCCGGGGAAGGGGCACGCGCCACGCCGGACGCTCCGGGACGGAGCCGGCCGGTGCTCCCGGCGGAAACCGGGTGAAAACGCTCACACGCCGGCGGAACCGCGCGGGTTCCATCCGGCGTCCCAACGTCAGAGGCCGGCCCGGTGTTCCCGTGGGGAACCCCGTGGCGTATAAAAGTGGCTGTCATCACCACGGGGGATACGGGGTTCGACATGGGGGACTTCTTCGCGACCGCGACGCAGTTCCCGGTCGTCCTGTTCACCTTCCCCCTGGTGGTCGTCATCGGCTACTGGCTGTTCGCCGCCCTCACCGGCATCGGGGGCGACCTCTTCGGGACCCCGGGGGCTTCCGGCGACTCCGGGGCCGGCGACGGCGCGGACCCCGGCGACGCCCCCGGTGCCGGCGGCTTCGCCGGACTGCTCGCCGCCCTCGGCCTCGGCGGCGTACCGATCACCGTGGTGCTCTCCTGCGTGATCGCCGTGGGCTGGTTCGTCGCCCTCGTCGGTACCGCGCTCACCGATCACCCCCTGCTGCGGGTCGGCGTGCTCCTGGTGGCCCTGTGGGCCGGCTGGCAGACCACGTGGCTGCTCGCGCGGCCCCTGCGCCGCCTGTTGGGATTCACCTCCGTGGCCCGCAACGCCGACTTCGTCGGACTGCTGTGCGAGGTTCGGGTGCGCTGTTCGGCGACCGAATTCGGCCAGGGATTGGTGACCCTCCCCGACGGTGGGACCGCACTGGTCGACATCCGTGCCGACGGCGAGGACGGCGCCGCGCCCCTGCCGGCCGGCACCACCGTCCTCATCTACGACTACGACCCCGAAGGGGACTTCTACCGGGTCGCCCCGGCCGGTGCCGCCGCCGATCCCCTCGGCTGAGCGGCCCCCGGCACGACCCCGTCCCCGACCCGACCGAACGCGGCCCGCCCCGCGCGCCGCACCATCCCGCCCCGGGCGCTCCCGGGCACCGGATCCGAGGAGTCCCATGGACATCGCCTCGCAGGGACTCGGCGTCCTCATCGCCGTCGTCCTGCTGATCGCGCTGGTCTTGCTTTTCGCCCTCACCCGCCTCTTCCGCAAGGTCGAACAGGGCAAGGCGCTGATCGTCTCCAAGATGCGCAAGGTCGACGTGACCTTCACCGGCACCGTGGTCCTGCCGGTGCTGCACAAGGCCGAGGTCATGGACATCTCGGTCAAGACGCTGGAGCTGAGCCGGGTCGGCAAGGACGGCCTGATCTGCCACGACAACATCCGCGCCGACATCCGCATCTCCTTCTACGTGCGGGTCAACAACACCGTCGAGGACGTCATCAAGGTCGCCCAGGCCATCGGCACCGAGCGGGCCAGCAACCAGGACACCCTCCAGCTGCTGTTCAACGCCAAGTTCTCCGAGGCGCTGAAGACCGTCGGCAAGCAGCTCGACTTCGAGGACCTCTACGTCAAGCGCGACGAGCTCAAGCAGCGGATCATCGCCGAGATCGGCCGTGACCTCAACGGTTACCGGCTGGAGGACGTCGCCATCGACTACCTCGAGCAGACCCCGCTGGTCCAGCTCGACAAGGACAACATCCTCGACGCCCAGGGCATCCGGAAGATCACCGAGCTGACCGCGGCCCAGCACATCCTCACCAACGAGTTCCGCCGCAACGAGGAGAAGGAGATCACCCGGCAGAACGTCGACGCCCGCGAGGCCGTCCTGGAACTCGAGCGCCGCCAGGCCGACGCCGAGATCCGCCAGCAGCGCGAGATCGCCTCCGTCCGCGCCCGCGAGGAGGCCGAGGTCGCCCGCGTCCAGGCCGAGGAGCGCCTGCGCGCCCAGACCGCCGCCATCAAGACCGACGAGCAGCTCGGCGTGCAGAACGAGAACCGCGAGCGCGAGGTCGCCGTCGCCCAGCTCAACCGCCAGCGCGTGGTCGCCGTCGAGAACGAGCGGATCGAGAAGGAGCGCCAGCTCGAGGCGATCGCCCGCGAGCGGGAGACCGAGCTGCGCCGGATGGCCAAGGAGAAGGAACTGGAGGGCGAGAAGCGGGAGATCGCCGACGTCATCCGCGAGCGCATCGCCGTGGAGAAGACGGTCGCCGAGCAGGAGGAGGAGATCAAGAAGCTGCGCGCCGTCGAGGAGGCCGAGCGCGACCGGCAGGCCCTGATCATCCAGGCCGAGGCCGAGGCGCAGGAACGCCTGGTCAAGGACATCAAGGCCGCCGAGGCGGCGGAGCAGGCCGCCACGCACCGCGCCAAGGAGGAGCTGACCATGGCCGAGGCGCGGCGCAAGGCCGCCGACCTCGACGCCGCCGCCACGATCCGCCTCGCCGAGGGCCGCCGTGCCGACGCCGCCGCCCCCGGCCTGGCCGAGGCCGAGGTGCAGGAGCGGATGGCCGACGCCGTGGCCCGCACCCGCCGCGTCGAGGCCGAGGCGACCAAGGAGATGGGCCTGGCCGAGGCCGAGATCCAGGAGCGCACCGCCGACGCCGTGGCCCGCACCCGTCGCGTCGAGGCGGACGCGGCCAAGGAGATGGGTCTGGCCGAGGCCGAGGCGCTGCGCGAGAAGATGCAGGCCGAGGCGGACGGCCTCAAGGAGAAGGCCGAGGCCATGGCCGCCCTGGACGCCGCGAGCCGGGAGCACGAGGAGTTCCGCCTGCGGCTGGAGGCCGAGAAGGACGTGCGGCTGGCCCGCGTCGACGTGCAGCGACAGATCGCCGAGGCCCAGGCGACCCTCATCTCCACCGGCCTGGAGAACGCCAAGATCGACATCGTGGGCGGCGACTCGGTGTTCTTCGACCGCCTGATCAACGCCATCTCCGCGGGCAAGGCCGTGGACGGCTTCGTGGAGCGCTCCGAGAGCGTGCGCGCCATGGCCGGCCCCTGGCTGGACCCGGAGAACTCCACCTTCACCGGCGACCTCGCCGGCATGGTCTCCGGGCTCGGCGCCGCCGGCCTGCGCGACCTCACCCTCGCCGGGCTGCTCACCCGCATGATCTCCGGGGGCGGGCCGCACGCCGGGGCCGCCCGGGAGGTGCTGGAGAGCGTCCGCGCCGCCGGCCTCGCCGACACCAGGATCTCGGAACTCTCGGCGCTGCCGGGGGCCGGTCTCCCGGCCCGGGCCGATGGCGCCGTGGCCGCCAACGGCACCCCGGTGGCGGGCGACCACTGAGCCCCGGGGTCCCGGCGCCCCGGTCCTCCGGAGCCCCGGCGCCCCGCCGGTGACGCCCCGGTCCGCCCCTCCCCGCGGGGACGGACGGACCGGGGCGCACCCGACC
>NZ_VKHT01000553.1 GCF_014141535.1 Streptomyces alkaliphilus
GGGGGTGTGATGCGGGGGACGGGAAGGGCTTCCCGTCTCACTTCCACAGGCCGCCGGCCCTCGCCGCGATGGCGAGCGCGACGACGATGGAGATACCGAAGATGACGACGACGGCGGTGTTCACGCGGCCTCCCTGAGTTCCGCGGCGACCGGTGCCCCGGGCCGCATGGGGGTGTAGGGGGAGACGAAGATGACCTCCGGCTCCTCGGAGTCGTCGTACCCGGCGGCACGGGTGAGGGTGAACTGGAAACCCTTCACCGCGCGTTCCGGGTCCCCGTGCCGGCCGTGCCGCTCCTCCTCACGGGCGATCTCGGTCCGCAGGAAGCCGACCAGCATCCGGTACGCCGGCAGGCGGGTCAGGACGTCGAATCCCTTGTCGAGGGTGATCAGCAGCTCGGTCCCGATGTCGAAGATCGCCTTCTCCGGGCGCCGACCGGGGAACCAGAGGATCTGGTGGAGCCGACGACCGGCGATCACCTCGACCGGTCGCCACCCGGATGTCTCGCCCGCGGTGTTCAGCGTCCGGTAGAAGAAGTGGTAGTCGTGCTGCGCCGGGTTGGGCGCGAAGAACCGCCAGTTGGGGAGGAGGGCGGAGAAGGTGTCCCGACGGGCGACCCGCCCGAAGGAGGGGTTGGGGTGCTGGGCGCTCAGGGTGCCGACCAGGACCAGGGCGGCCCCGATCCGGGCCGCGGCTCCGGGGCCGGTGACCACCCGGCGCACGGCCCGACCGGCGGCGCGGCCGGCGATCGCGATGTTCGTCATCGGGGGTTCTCCGTCTTCTCGGCGTGCACGGGGTTACGGGCGTGCACGGGGTTACGGGTGGGCTCCGCCGCGTCGGGGCGGAGGGTCTGCGCGAGGAAGTCGATGATGCGGCGGCCGACCTCGGTGCCGAGGCGGGCGGAGGTCAGCAGGGAGTCGTGGTCGGCGCCCTCTACGACCTCGTTGCGGACCAGCCGTCCCGGGGCGCGGTGCGCGTCGCCCAACTCCTTGTGCATCAACAACTGTTCGGGGTCACGGTCGACGGTCTGCTGGGCGGAGAGCACCAGCGCGTGGCCGGGGGCGGCCGGCAGATCGCCCTCGAAGGCGCGGAACTCCCGCTCGGTGGCCTCCCACTCCCGCATCCCGGCCTCCCACAGCCGCGAGTCGGCGTACTGGGCCATGACCTTCCGTCGATAGCCGGCCGGCAGGGACTCGACCCAGTCGGGACGGACCAACAGCGCGCCCATCCCGGCCCGCAGACTGTTGAGGAAGGTCACCAGGCCACCGCGCAGCCGCTCGGCGGAGTCGCTCTGCTGCTTGGAGCGCAGGAGTTCCGCCGGGTGGGAGCTGTCCAGGTAGACGACGCCGTGCAGCCGGTCCCCCAGCCGGGCGGACACCCGCCGGGCCAGTTCCCCACCGAGCGAGTGACCCGCCAGGACCACCGGGCGGCCCGCCGGCACGGCGGCGGCGATCAGGTCCTCCAGGTCGTCCACCGCCTGGTCGAGACCGAACGGCCCGCTCGCCCGGTACCGGCTGGGTCCGTACCCGGCACGGCTGTAGGTCACCAGATCGATGTCGCTGTCGCGCAGGAGCTTCTCGGTGACCCAGCCGAAGTGCTCGGCGGTGGAGGCCAGGCCGGGGATGAAGACCACCACGGGGGCGCTCTCCCCGGCGGTGCTCTCCGCGGCGTCGGATTCGTCGGCCCGGGCCGGGCGGTCGGTCAGACGGGCGTTGTAGGACAGCTCGTTGCCGTGGCGGGTGGTGACGGTCCGCCCGTCCGGCCACGGCTCCACGGCACGCAGACGCCGTCCGGCGGCCACCGCCCCGGCGACCGCCACTCCGCCGGCGAGGACCAGCGCGGCGGCGCCGAGCATCCGGTCGTCCCGGCCGGCGGCGGCCGGGTGGGACCGCGGGGTGCTGGTGTAGGCGACCATCGGGTGCATCGCGGTGAAGGAGGTCGCGAAGCGCCCCAGGCCCATCACGAAGCCGTTGGCCACGTGGAAGGCGGCGGCGCTGCCGATGATCGGCTTGGCCAGCCTCCCGCCCCGCAGGTAGAGGATCGGGAAGAGGCACTCCAGGGCCAGCACGCCGTGGGCGAGGGTGCGGGCGGCGCGCGGGTACCGGCGGGTGAGCCGCCAGATGTCCTCCTGGCCGTAGGTGCGGGTGCGCATGACACCGCCGAGCGCCGCGCCGGACCGCCAGTCCTTCCCCAACAGCTTCACCCAGCCGGAGATCAGATACGACAGGTTGGACTGGGCGGCGACGTACCACAGCAGCGCGTCCCGGGTGCGCGGGTCGTTCGACAGCCGGGCCAGCCCGACGGCGCTCTGCACGAGGGTGGACGCCTGGTCGGCGCCGTCGGTGCCGTAGCGGTGGCGGGGGTAGAGCGCGGCGTTGCTCAGGCCCAGGAAGAGGTTGGCGGCACCGCGCCAGCGGGCGTCACCGGGCAGCAGCAGGCCGACGGAGGCGGCCACCCGGGCCAGATGCAGACCGGTGGTGGTGCGCTCATCGGCGATCAGGTCCAGGGCCCTGCGCAGGATCGGGTGCTGTGGCGCGTGGTTGTCGCGAGCGATGGCCCAGTCGTTGAGCCCGCCCGGGCGGGCGTGCCGGCGGTGGGTGAGGTGCTCGAGGCTGGAGGTCAGGGAGGTGGCGGCGGTCAGCCGCTCCGAGAGGGCCATGGCGCGTTCCCGTGACACGGGCACGGGGCCCAGCAGGGCGTCCATCGATCGGCGCAGGGCACGCGGCAACCGTCTCGGTCGTCGGGAGGGGGTGCTCATGAGGTCCTCCGGGGCGTGAGGAAGATGCGGACGGGGGAAACGGGCCCGGACGGGCGTGGGATGCCGGGCGACGGAACCCGCCCCCGAGGGGTGGTTCCGGAGCGATCGGGAGAGCCGCGCGGAAAACGGGGCCTCGAGGGAAACCGGGAAACGACGGAAACCGGAGAAACGGTAAAAGCGGGAAAACAGCGGCGACCGGGCCACGAGGCGCGGAGGGAAAAGGGGCCCCGGCGAGGAATTCCGAGCACCCCGGGAAATACGAATCGGAGATCTCGAATCCCCCCGGGATCGGACGCGAAAACCCTGTCGGCCGCGGCGGATATCCGTGACCCCGTCCGGTGGATCGGGAGGACGCACCGATCCACCGGACGGAATTCCGGCCATCCGTCGGGGCGGGGCAGGGGCGGAGGGCCCTGCCCGGTCCGGCCGGCCGCGGAGGCGGTCGGCCGGACCCGGGTGGCGGTCAGCCGGCGTGCGACGTCACTGAATGACCTGGCCGGCCTGGCGACCGGCCTCGTACGCCGCGACCATGGCGCCGCTGAAGGCGATGCCGGCCATGAAGGCGGCCGGCGTGGCCAGCACCGGGGAGGCGCCCTCGGTCAGGTGGCCCCGCTCGTCCCGGATGTCGATCCCGGCGAGGTCGGTGGACCGGTTCACGAAGGCGGTGAGGTCACGCATGGTGTCCCTTTCTGCGGTGTGCCCGGGTGGCCCCGGGCACACCGCAGAAAGGGACACCATGCGTG